>JAGVIA010000071.1 GCA_020056305.1 archaeon
AAGCTATTCATTCAGGAAGGAGGTTGCCCATGGAACTTGCAGCATCACAAAAAGCTCCAAAGAATTGCCCGCTTGTCCATCTTTTGTTCGAAAAGGAATCACCTGCAGCCGTAGACCATCTGATAACAGAGCAATTCAAAAAAGCTCATGCAAGCAAGGAATTTTCCGGAAAAGCAGGCGAGTCCCTCTTCTTGCGCTCAAAGGATTCCACCATGCTTTTCCTTGGCATGGGAAAGCGCGAGGAGTTTGAGGAGGATTCGATACGAAATGCAGCTGCAATGGCAGCAACAACGCTGCGCGCCCGCGGCTTCAAAGCACTGGCATTTGCAAATTCCACAGGCTTGCAAAAGAAAATCGGCGGCAATGCCAAATTCGCACTCCTTGCAGCAGAAGGATGCCTCCTTGCGCTCTACCGCTTCACAAAATACAAGACAGGGGACGCGGCAAAAGAGCTCAAAGAAAAGGAAATCAAATCAATACATTTCATCTGCCCTGCTGCCAAAGTGCAGGAGGTGAAAAAATCCCTCTCCTATGCGCAGGCAGTGTGCAGCGCAACCGCAATAGCGCGGGACATCTCAAACGAGAGCGGACCGGATGCAATGCCGCAGTCAATTGCGCGCACTGCTGCCTCGCTTGCAAAAAAGCACGGCATCAAATGCAGCGTGCTTCTCCAAAAGCAGATGGAAAAGGAGAAAATGGGCGGCATGCTCTCGGTGACTGCAGGCTCAGACCACCCGCCGGCATTCCTCATCCTAGATTATCATCCGCGAAGCGCGCAGGACACGATATGCATTGTCGGCAAGGGCGTGACATTTGACTCAGGTGGCCTCTCCATTAAGCCCTCATCCGGAATGGACAAGATGAAGCATGACAAATCAGGCGCCGCAGCCGCAATAGGCACCGTTATTGCCGCAGCATCCCTTCACCTGCCCCTGCGCATAATATGCCTTGCGCCCCTCACCGAAAACGTGGTTGGGGGAAGCGGCACCAAGCCCGGGGACATAATCACAATGGCAAATGGAAAAACGGTGGAAGTGCTCAACACTGATGCGGAAGGCAGGCTCATCCTTGCAGATGCATTGCATTATGCCTCGCACTTCAAACCATCTGCCATTATTGACCTGGCAACGCTCACTGGCGCATGCGTTGTCGCGCTTGGGCCGCACGCGGCAGGGCTGCTTGGGAATGAGCAGTGGCTGCTTGACCGCATCAAAAAGGCAGGCGAAGAGGCGCACGAGCGCACCTGGCAGCTTCCCATGTGGCGCGAGTACGGAGAGATGATGAAGGGCGAATTCTCAGACCTGAAAAACATAGTCGGCACTGATGCAGGCGGCGGCACAATAACCGCAGCTGCATTCCTCTCCAATTTCGTTGAGAAGAAAATTGCATGGGCGCACATAGACATCGCAGGCACTGCATACGGCTATTCCCCAAAGGGATATTTTGCGCAGGCGGGCTCAACCGGATTTGGCGTGAGGCTGCTTGCCGCGATGCTATCAAAATGGAAAAAGAAGAAGTGAGTGAAAAGCGCAGTGACGGGAAGATGCTGTGGTGAATCAATGGTTCTCTGGCAAATAATAGGCGCAACCGCCCTTGTGAGCATAGTCTCGCTCGTAGGCGTGCTGTTTCTGTCCCTTAAACAGAAGAACCTTGATTTCGTGCTTGCGATGCTTGTGAGCCTCTCTGCAGGCACATTCCTCGGAGCCGCTTTCCTTGATCTTCTGCCAGAAGCCCTTGAGGGCATTGACGCGCGATCCGCATTCCTGTTCTCTCTCATCGGCATCCTTGCCTTCTTTGTCACTGAGAAGATAATCACCTGGCACCACCATCATGTCTCGCACGAGCACGTGAAGGAGAAGCCGGTCGGCTACATGAATCTCATAGGCGATGGCGTGCACAACTTCTTTGATGGCGTTGCAATATCCGCCGCGTTCATGGCAAGCCCTGCGCTTGGCATCGGCACAACCATCGCAGTGCTCATCCACGAAATCCCGCAGGAAATAGGCGATTTCTCCCTGCTTCTCTATTCTGGCTTTTCCCGCACAAAGGCAATAGCATTCAATCTGCTCTCCGGTGTTGTTGCGATATTTGGCGGCATTGCATTCTACTATGCCTCCTCAACTGTTGCAAACCTCCAATTCTACGGGCTTGCCCTTGCATCGGGCATGTTCATCTACATGGCTGCCGCCGATATAGTTCCCGAGCTTCACAAGGAAACCAATCCTCGCAATTCCCTTTTGCAGCTTGCGATGATGCTAATTGGAATAGCAATAATATCTGCAATAGTCTCGTTTGTGGAATAGGGAAAAAGAAAAGAAGGAAGATGCCTTATTGCGCCTGGGCTGGGCACTCTCCCCTGAAATACGCCCACTCCTCGCATTCTTTGCCATCAGGCAATGTGCATATCCCTATCTCGCCGCCTGTCGCATCTTTTTGTATCCTAAGCAGACCTCCCTTCTCAATGCAATTCACTGATGCAGGGTTTGCGATGTTCGCAGGCTTTTGTGAGCCATCTATTGGGGCGCACTCGCCAACATACGCGACTATTACATTTGCAACTCGCGCCGCGCATGCATTCCCATAAGTCTTCCCGTCTTTCCCGCACACTGGCGCATATTCCAGTGTGCACGCTTGGGGCTTCTTGCACTCGCCAGCGTATGCAACTTCGGCACCTGCCTTCTGCGCAAAGCACGGGTTCCCGTACGTGACGCCGTCTTTCCCGCACATCGGATTGTATTCCTTTGTGCATGCTTGCGGCGCCTCTCCGCCGCTTCCGGCAGGCGCAGTGCATCCTGCGAATAAGAGGAATGCCGCGACTATTGCAATTGCAAAATATTTCATCATACTTTCACCAGTCCATTTCATGCTCAAACGCTTAAAAAGATGGGTTTTTTGGTTCGGATGCCGCATTTTTTTCATAAATTGTTTTTTCGTCAAAATATCGTTTGAAATTAAAAATTATGACGAAGAAAAATACCCCAACCACCGCCCCATAGGCGTATATCGCGACCTCTCTTTTGCTAAAAATTGCGGAATTAAGGAAAGGATAAGCCAAATCAATTAGGGGCCAAATGCCGCTGCTTATTGCTATCAGGGCCGCATACTCTGAAATTGTAGAAAGTTTATGCCCCAGGGCATAGCCGAAATGTTTCCAAAACCACCTATGCATTGGCGAAATTTCATATCCCATGGCTTTTTCTGCCCCGGCGTTCTTGCTCGCCATTTTATACGCAATGCTGGTCGAAATATAATCCAAGAAAACAAGAATCCCCAAAAATCCAACATGAAACGTGAAGAGTTCCAAATCAAACATGCTATTCATATGCAATTATTTTATTAAAATAGAACGCCCTGGGATGACGAGTTGGCTTTTTGCCAACTGCACCACAGATCGCTTGCTGCGAAAGCGCCAGTGTTTTCTTCGGGGTGAAACCCTCAGGGGAAGATGGTGGAAATCTAGTGCCCATATGGGAACGCCCTGGGAAGGATTTGAACCTTCGACCTACTGATTGCCGCACCTTCGCAAAGAAGGCATAACAGTCAGTCGCTCTAACCAGGCTGAGCTACCAAGGCAGTCAACAACTGCGGGCTAACGCCCCACTGGTTTTCACGTTGCGTTAGGCGGGTGCGCTTTAACCGGGCAACACACTGCCCGCGCACCCGCAGTTGTTGTGCAAATATTTAGGAGACAACCAAATTTAAACGTATATTCACTCTTCAGTAGACCCTGTCGTGGTGGTCGAAGTCCAAGAACCTCACAAAATTGCGCTCGGCATCAACCCTGAAAACAAGGACAAAGTGCTTGTCTATGTGCACTCTCTGCAGCCCTTTCATGTCGCGCTTTAACATTTTATAGTGCTTTATTGTTTCTGCGTCGCAGCTTACAATCTCCATGATTTTTTTGTTGATAATCTCGACTTTCTTCCTGTCTTTTTGCAAAAGCTTCCTTATCTTGAGCTTGAGCTCGTCTGCAATGTCAAAGTCGAACATGCCTATGCCCCGCAGAGAGCATCAAGCTCTTTCAAAGTCATCTTCCGGTTGCCGTATTTCTTAAGGTGCCTCTCTTCTATCCAAAGCACCTTCTTGACATATTCGTCATTCGCTTCCTTTTCGACCACGTCATCACCGTACATCTCTGCGAATTTGTTTAGTGCCTCGGACTTGTTTTTCAGGCCGAATTTTGCCTTTATGACCATTAGCACCCTGTTTGCATAATCATCCAGATTCAGTTGTGCAGATACCATGATACCACCTATATGTGACATATATATTGCATATATACGAAGTATATAAAACTTTGCAGCACTTCAATTGCGTCTTTCAAACTCAAATGTATTCGGCAGCTTTCTTCACAAAATTCTCAAACAACTTAAGCGAATTAGCCTCGTGTGTCTCTCCGCGCGTCCAGTTGGGCCAAAGCTCCCTTCTCACAGAGCACTCCGGATGCGGCATGAACGCAAGCACGTTCCCCTTGTGGTTGCATATGCCTGCAATGTCATCAAGCGAGCCATTGGGGTTTAGCGGGTATCCTGCCCCGGTATGCAATTTCTCGTCGCAATAGCGCAGCGCAATCATCCTGCTTTTCCTCAAATCCGCAAGCACTGCCTGGTCGCGCACAATGAACTGCCCCTCGCCATGCCGGACTGGCGCCCGTATGAATTTTATGCCCTTCAAAAACGGGCAAACAGAATCCTCAACGCGCAAAGTTACCCAGCGGTTCTCAAACCTGCCCTGCCGGTTTGTCACAAGTGTGGTCTCCTGCGCCATTGTGCCTTCAAGGTCTGGTATTGCCCCAAGCGTGACAAGCACCTGAAAGCCATTGCATATCCCAAGCACCGGCCTGCCTGATTTCACAAAGGATAAGAAAGACTGCCCAAGCCTGTGCTTGAGCTTGTTTGCAAGCACCCTGCCTGATGCAATGTCATCTGCAAACGACCAGCCGCCCGGTATCACAAACCCCTGGTATTTGAGAAGCTTTGCAGGCTTCTCTTCAAGCTCGCAGAAATGCACGATTTGGGCATCAGCGCCTGCCATGCGCAATGCATCAGCAGTCTCCTCCTCGCAATTTAGCCCGTAGCCTGCAAGCACTGCAATAACTGGGCGGGAAGATTTGGAATGTGCGCTTGCCGAAACGGCAGCAGCCTCTATTTCCATCAGGTCTGCCTTATTCGCCCTTGCAGCGGCGTCAAGTTCCTTCTGCTCGGCTTTTGCTGCCGCAGCGCCTGCAGCATGGATGCTCTCTATCTCATCATCACTAGCGGCAACCGCAGAAATCTTCCTGCGCCCGGCTTGGGCAGCTGCTATTTCTTCTTTGCTCGCTTCAGCCGCACGAATCTTCCTGCTTCCGGCATGCACGGCAGCTATTTCGTCTTCACCGGCTTTTGCCACGCGGATTTTTTTGCTTTGGGCATGAATCGCATCTATTCCGCTTTCTTCTGCCAAATGTGCCTTTTTGCCATGTGCATGTACGGCGGAAATTTCGCTTTCACTAACCGTATTTTTGGCGTCCGTTGCAGGGCTAAGAACAGCCACAACTTTTTTTGCCCGAGTTTTCTTTTCAGCCATCGCAAACACCGCTACCAACGCATTGTTTTCTGCCATGCCTCTTTCAGATTGTCAATAGTATCATTCACAAGCGCAGTCCCCTTGCTCTTTATCACAAATGATTTGCCAGGCCGAACCTCGCCTATTGCGGCAAAGGGCACGCCAGCCATCAATTTCTCAAATTTAGCAACGTCTTTGGCACGCACGCTTGCAACAAACCTTCCTGCAGACTCGGAAAATAGCATGTTTCCCTCATCCATTGCCTCACTCGTTGGCACTCTGTCAAGGTCAATGTCGCACCCGAAATCCCCGCCAAACGCGCTCTCCGCAAGCGCAACCGCCAGCCCGCCATCAGAGCAGTCATGGCATGATGCGAGCAATCCATCAGTTGCAGCATATGAAATGCGCTTGTACATCTCCGCATTCTCCGAAGCCCGCACGGCAGGGGCATTCTTCCCAATCTGCCCCATTTCTGCAAAATACTCGCTTCCGCCGCACTCGTCATATGTTTTTCCAAGAACATATACCGTGTCCCCGGGATGCTTGAAATCAGTAGTCACTGCCCTTATCACATCATCTATCTTGCCTATTGCGGAAAACAGCAATGTGGGCTGCACTGATATGCGCACAAACCCGTTCCGGTAATCGTTTTTCATGCTATCCTTTCCCGATATGAGCGGTATTCCATACGTGGTGCACACATCATATACTGCGGTGCATGCGCGCACGAGCTGCGCAAGCTTGTATTTCCCTTCAGGGTTCTCGCGCGTATAAACCGGGTCTGGCCAGGAGAAATTATCAAGCCCGCAGATGAAATCCATGCGCCCGCCTGTTGCAATGATATTGCGGACCGCCTCATCCACTGCGCATGCAGCCATGGCATAGGAGTCAATACGTGAATATTTCGGACAGATGCCGTTTGACACCACAAGCCCGCCTTTCTTGTCATACGCGACTTTCACAACAGCGGCGTCAGATGGCCCGTCTGCATTTGCGCCGCAAAGCGGCTTCACAACGCTCCTGCCCTGCACCTCATGGTCATACTGGCGTATCACATACTCTTTGGAGCACACATTCGGCCTTGACAGAATGCGCCGCAGCATGTCTGCAGCATCAGCCATCTTCATTTTCTTCTCCACATTCGCAGGCGCAATCCAGTGAGCTTCCAATTCCATGCGCGGCACGCCGCCATGCCAGAATTCCATCGCAAGATACGCTGCGGTTTTCTCCCCATGCATCACATGGAAGTAGCCGGAATCATTGAATTCGCCCAAATCCGTTGCCTCAACCGCCATTTTCTTTGCAAGCGCAACAAATTCCTCGGCATAATCTGGCGCAACAGCAACAGTCATGCGCTCCTGCGACTCTGAAACAAGTATTTCCCATGGCGCAAGCCCGTGGTATTTGAGCGGCGCGCGCTCAAGATGCACAGTTGCGCCATTTGTTTCCTGCGCCATCTCGCCAATAGAGGATGAAAGCCCGCCTGCCCCATTGTCCGTGATTGCGGGTATGAGCCCCCTGTCGCGGGCCTCAAGCACAAAATCAAGCACCATCTTTTGCGTGAACGGGTCGCCAAGCTGCACTGCGGACGTGGGCGATGTCTCGTTCAAATCCTGCGAGGAAAATGTGGCGCCATGTATGCCGTCCTTTCCTATCCTGCCCCCTATCATGAATATCCGATAACCTGGCTTGACAACTTTTATGTGCGATGGCTTTCCTTTCACAATAGCTGGCATGATGCCCCCTGTCCCGCAATACACAAGCGGCTTTCCAAGGAATGACTCGTCAAACACAATCGCCCCATTCACTGTGGGTATGCCGCTTGCATTCCCGCCCTTCTCAACGCCTGCCCTCACGCCTTCAAGCACGCGCTTTGGATGGAACAGTTTTGGCGGAATCTGCCCGCGGTAATCGGGGTCTGCAAAGCAGAAAACATCAGTATTGAAAATGGGCTTTGCGCCTATCCCCACTCCAATGACATCCCTATTCACGCCAAGTATGCCAGTGAGCGCGCCGCCAAACGGGTCAAGTGCGGAAGGCGAGTTGTGCGTCTCCACCTTCATCGCGACATTTATCTCATGGTCAAACGCGAACACCCCTGCGTTGTCCTTGAAAACAGAGACAAGCCACTCTTTTTTGCACTTCTCTGTTGTCCCCACAATGTACGTTTTGAAAAGCGAATCTATCTCGCGCTTCTGCCCTGCCTCAAGATACGTGATTTTTGCGTTGAATATCTTGTGCTTGCAATGTTCGCTCCATGTCTGCGCAATCGCCTCAAGCTCCGCATCCGTGGGCTTTGCAGAAAGCCCATGCTTCTGCCTTGAGCCCGCAATCCCCCTGTCTGAAAAATATTCCCTTATCTTTTTCATTTCCGCAAGCGAGAGCGCAAGCAGCCGACGCTTGCTAAGCTCGATTAGTGCCTCATCATCAAGCTCAAGAGATATGTCATGCACGCCGACATCCGCCTTTGAGTGCACCTTTGGAACATTAGGGCCAAATCCCTCGCCGTCATTCCACTCGCGCCTGCCCTTAATCTCAATCTGCGCTATGAGCTCATTTGCAATAGATTTGGCAATGCAGCCAGCAGCCTCCTTCGCCATTGTGCCTTTGAGGAAATAGAGCCTTGCAGTGCAAACCCCGCCGTCAAGGCGCTTGAGGAGAAGCTCCTCAATTCCGCGCCTTGCAGTCTCGCCCGCATTGTCCTTGACTCCCGGGCGCAACGATACCTGTATGCAATAATCGAAATCAGACATTACCGGCTTGTTCACCGAGAAAATTTGAGTGATGGAATCCGCAAGAAGCTTTTGCCCGCACACCACAAGCTCCGCGTGCGTCAGCGTGCCCTCAATGCTAAAGGCGTCTGCAGTGCGGATGCTCCGAAGATTCTCAATGCCAAGCTCGGCAGATGCAAGGCGCAGCACGCGCTCTCCCTCCGGGTCTGTCATCCCGGCTTTGAGCATGACCTCTACGCGTGATGCCATGTTTGTTATTCTCAAAGAAGGTTTATCAAGATAGCGCAAAGGAAAAGCCAATGGGCGGAAACGTGCACTCAAGCGAATGGAAAATGCTCAAATCCCTTTCATATCCTCTCTCAGCTTTTTCATGTGCCCTATCCTTCTGTCAAGAAGCTTTTTTGTGCCTATGTCTTTCCTGTGCCATACTTTCCCGGAAACAGCGTCGCACGCATCTTCGGCAATTTTCTCCGCAACTGCAACATCATCTGCAACCCCGACAATGCCAATATTGCGCGAGCTTCCAGTGTAAATTTTCCCCTCGCGCTCATCAACTGATGCGAAAAATAGGCGTGCGCCTGATTTGCGAAGTGCAGCATCATCTATCTCAAGCGGCTGGTTTGCAATTGATTTCACAGGATAGCCTTCAGGCACAAGATATTTGCACACTGTTGCCGCATGCAAAAATGAAATGTTTTCTCTCTTTATTTCGCCTTTTGCCATTCCCTCGAACACGCCAAGCAGGTTCCCATCAAACACTGCCAATACGTTCATAGCTTCCGGGTCCCCGAAGCGCGCATTGAACTCAATCACTTTCACGCCCTTTGATGTCGCGATGAATTGCCCATACAGCACGCCCACAAACTGCTTGCCGCTCTCCTTTGCATACGCATCTATTGTCGCTTTCATTATTTCGTGCGCGTCACTGTAATCCGACGGCTCAAGGAAGGGGAGCATAAGCCCCGTGGAATAAGCGCCCATCCCGCCCGTATTTACGCCAATATCGCCTTCCAATGCCCTTTTGTGGTCCTGCACAAGGGGCATGCCAAAAACAGTCTTGCCGTCAACAAATGCCTGGAAAGTGAATTCCTCGCCTTCCAGCTTTTCCTCTATGACGACTTGCGGAATGCTTCCCATTTTTGTTTGCAGCACCTCGGCAGCATACGCCTTTGCCTCAGCAGAATCTTTGAGCTGATAGCCCGTCACCTTCACGCCCTTGCCGCCAGTGAGCCCGGCAGGCTTCACTGCAACATTCCCATGCAGTGCATCTATTGCAGCGTTTGCCTCTTTCTCATTTTTGCAAACAAAGAATTTCGGGCAGCCTGCAATCTTGTATTTCTTCATGAGGTTGCGCGCGAAAGTTTTGTCCCATTCCAGCCTGCTTGCCTCGCGTGTCGGCGATGCCGTTTGGATGCCTGCTGCAATAAGCGCATCCGATACCCCAGCCTCCAATGTCGCGTCCGGAGATGAGAATGCAAGCTGTATTTTCTTTTCTTTTGCCCATTTCGCAACCGCATCCGCCTTGCAAATATCCCCAATTTCATAATCCCCGCCGCTGCTCTTGCAAAGCGCTGCAATGCCCGGGTTGCGCGATGACATGTAAGCAAACAAAACCGCATCTGGATTTCGGCACAATGCCTCTGCTATTGCATGCTCGCGCCCGCCGCTTCCAACAAGGAGAAAATTCACCTTTGCCATAATGCATATGATTTGGTTGGCGGCTTTTTAAACTTGTTTTTGCAATGATATTATGTTATCACTGGAGGTTGTTTTCAATGGCTAAAATGCAATCACTTCAGAAGGTGGAGGCAGGCCCTGGCGCAAAAATAGTTGAGGCGGATGTTCCCACGCCAAAAGCAGGCGAAATACTCGTAAAGATAAAGGCAACTTCCATTTGCGGAACTGACAGGCACATCTACAAATGGGATGGCTGGGCAGGAAGCCGCATCCACCCGCCTATGATATTCGGGCACGAGTTTGCAGGCGAGGTAATCGAGCTTGGCGCAGGCGTCGATTCCGTAAAAATCGGCGACCTTGTCTCAGGCGAGACGCACATTTTCTGCGGCACGTGCTACCTGTGCCGCACCGGCAATGCGCACATCTGCGAGAAAGTAAAGCTTCGGGGAATAGATGTCACCGGCTGCTTTGCAGAATACCTTACGATGCCTGCAAACACAGCATGGGTGAATCCAAAGGGCATCGAGCCAGAAGTTGCATCAGTGCAGGAGCCGCTTGGCAATGCAGTGCACACTGTTTTCGAGGGCGGGGATGTTGCCGGGCGGACTGTCGCATTGTTCGGGCCTGGCCCAATAGGCCTGTGCGCCACTGCAATATGCCGCAACACCGGTGCTGACATGGTAATCATGGTCGGCACAAACCCGTTTCGGCTTGACCTTGCAAAGAAAATGGGCGCAACGCACATCATAAACTCGAAAGAGCAGGACCCCGTGAAGGAAATTTTGGACCTGACAAACGGGCTGGGCGTGGACGTCTTCCTTGAGCTATCAGGCGCGCCAATCGTGTACAAACAGGGCTTCGAATCGATGCGCCTCGGCGGCCGCGCATCCCTCATCGGCATTGCGCCTGGCATGGTCTCAATGGACATGACAAACTGGGCAGTGTTCAAGCAGGCTCGCATTTACGGTGTGAACGGCAGGCGCATCTGGGACACGTGGTACCGCGCAGCCTCTTTCATGCGCACCGGCGTTGTGGACTTGAAGAAAATAATCACACACCGCTTCCCGATGTCAAAATACGAGGAGGCATTTGCGGCGCTTGATTCGGGGCAGTCCGCGAAAATAGTGATGACTCCGGGGCAATAAACGGGCGCACGGGCTGCAAAGCTTCGGGAAATGCGCATCCGGCTGGGTTGGGATGGCAGGCTTGCAAATTTGGAGATGAATCTCATGGAAAAAGCAACATATTCCTCTGCTGGCGTGGATGTGAAGAAAGTGCGCAAGATACAGCAGGAGCTTATTGACATGTCCGCAACCACCGGCAATGAATTTACTGCAAATGTGCCAGTGCTAAAAGGGCATTATGCCGGCGTATTCTCAATTGGCGAGCACATGCTTGCAATGCACTGCGACGGTGTTGGCAGCAAGGTGCTTGTCGCTCAGGAAATGGGCAAGTACGACACTGTAGGAATAGATGCCGTTGCAATGAACGTGAACGACATTGTGTGCATTGGCGCACGCCCGGTGGCATGCGTTGATTATTTGGCAATAGCGCGCGAAGATGGGAAAATAATCTCGCAGATAATGAACGGCGTCGTGGACGGCTGCAAGCAGTCCGGTTGCGCACTTGTTGGCGGGGAAACCGCAATCCTGCCTGACATGATTTCAGGCAAATCATATCCGTTTGACTTGGCAGTCACCGCAGTGGGGCTTGTTGCAAAGGAAAAATTTCTCACAGGCTCATCCATGATGCCAGGCGACATCATTATTGGGCTTGAAAGCTCAGGCTTGCACTCAAACGGCTATACCTTGGCACGAAAGCTTCTTCCAGCCAAAGAATGGGGCAAGGAAATGCTTATCCCCACCCGCATCTACGTTCCCGCGATAATGGAAATGCTAGAGAAATGCGACGTGCACGGCCTTGCGCACATAACAGGGGGTGCATTCTCAAAATTATCGCGCATAGGCGCGTATGCAAAGGTTGGCTTTTTGCTTGATAGCATGCCAGTGCCATCGGAAATATTCGCCGAGCTTGCAAAGCAAGTCAAGTCCGATTATGAGATGTTCCGCACCTTCAACATGGGGATAGGCATGTGCGCCGTGGTATCAGAAGAAGATGCAGAGGCAATAATCACGATTGCCGCAAAGCATTCAATGCGCGCGCACAGGATTGGCAAGACAACTGCTGGTTCTGATGTGATTTTGCAGAAAGCAGGAAAGAAGATTTCGCTTCTCTAGTGCACCTGCGCGTACCTCTTTTCCATTTTATCCTCATCGCCAATCCTGTTTTTGCAAATTCTTATCCCACTTAGTATTTTCTTCCCGAGGTCCCCGTAAATCTGCGAATCTTTTGCCTGCGCAAGCGCAATGCCATAGTCTGATAGTGCGCCATGCCAGTCCTTGGCATTTGCGGCTGCGGCAGCTCTGTTTGCATACTGGGCTGGCGTCGCGCGCAAAAACAGCTCAAAATTCCCCTGCCGCCCAAATGTGCCGTTTGCCAAGTCAATGAAGACCAGGCAAAGGTTTTCAGAATCCGTTTGCCCGAATTTCGAAAGGGCGTATTTGCGGTAAGCCTTGTCCTTTCCAAACGCGATGCTTGGCTCAAAATCTTCGCGCCCTTCCAGAATAACTGCAGCAACTCCATGCAAGATTTCCGCCCCATCCTCCTCGCGCTGCTGCACCCCTATCAGGCTTTTTATCCCGACCGCTTCTGCCATAGCATTGTAGAGGTGCACAAGGTCGTCGCAGTCGCCGCTCTTTTTCGCAAAAGTCTGCACAGCCCGCTGCGGCTCGGGCGAGTCCATTGTTCGGTATGCAAACCCCCCGCCGCCGTATTTTGTGTTTATGTAGCCGAAAAGCGCGCGGCACTTCTCATACTTGCTCCTTGCCCTTGCCTGCTTGCAAATCTCACTTGCCATTGCCACAAGCTCGGCCTGCCACTGGGCCTCGGTCTTGCCATTTATCACATTCTTTTCATCAATCTCGTCCGGCAAAAGATATTTTTCAGCCATCAGCGCACCTCGTCAATCCTCCATTTCTGGTCTATCTTGCAATCGCTCATTCTCATGCGCACGCCCCTAGCATACTCGCATGCCGCAGTATACGCAATCATGCCGCCATTGTCCGCATTGAACTCCCCTGCCGCAACGCCAAAGCGCGCCCCATTTTCTGCCGCCACCATCCCAAGCATTTCACAAAGCCTCTTGTTTTGCGCAACGCCACCGCACACGAGCAATTCCTTCTTTCTCGTCAGGCACAAGGCGCGCTCAGTTGCCTCGCACGCCTCTGCAAATGCCGTTTCCATAAGTGAGAAGCACAAATCCTCCTGCGTATGCTTGCCAATCTGCTTGCCTGCGGCAGTAAAAAGCCCGGAGAACGCAAAATTCATTCCCTTCACGGTGTATGGCAGGGAGATGTATTTTTTCCCCGCAGCAGCCAGTTTTGCAACCTGCGAGCCGTGCGCGTGCTCCATGCCAAGCTCGCGCGCAAAGGAGTCAAAGAGATTGCCCATTCCGATATCGAGGGTTTCCCCAAGGACACGGAAACGGGGGAAGTTTGAATTTGCAGCATGCGCATTCGTTTTTCCGATTGCGTATTTCCTGTTTTTTCCACTTGTCGAGCCCTTTGATTTCTTATTCTCAATGATTATCTGTGTGTTTCCCCCTGATACGTAAAGCACAAGCGGGTCTAACATGTTCAGCATGCCCCTTGAGACTTCCATGTGCGCATGGCAGTGGTTTATGCCAAGCAGGGGCTTCTTGTGCAGGAGCGCAAGGTATTTTGCCGCAGCAGCGCCAGTGCGCAGGCACGGCCCGAGCCCTGGTCCCATCGAGTAGGAGAACAAGCCAATATCTTCAAGAGAGCAGCCGCTTTTTTGCAACGCGCGCCGCATCACCTCATCAAAGACTTCCGCATGGTGGTCTGCCGCTTTCCTTGGCACAATGCCCTCGTTCTTTGGGATGTGCATGTCCTTTTCATTTGCGAGAACTGCAATCTGCCCTGAAGGAGCAGGCTTGCCATCCTTCTTTTCCTTCCCTTTGGTTTCCACTATGCCTATGCCAAGCGTGTGCGCGGTGCATTCAATTCCAAGGCATATCATGCAGACCCCTCTATGAAGAAAGCAGCATGCTTAGTATGGAGAAGCAATTGAAAACCATGTGTGCAATTATTGCAGGGATGATGCTCTTCCTTCTTGCAGTCATGTAGCAGAAGAGCGCTGCGATTGCAAACGCGCCCACAAGCTCCATCACTGAGCCGTATGTCACGTGCGCAGCTGCGAACAGTGCCGAGGATGCAAGAAGGCCGAATTTGCGGAAAAGAAGCCCGCGAAAGAATATCTCCTCTCCGATTGGCGAGAAAGTCATTGCCCAGAGCGCCACAAACACGGGCAAATCAAGCACGTGCGTTCGCACAAGCGAATCATCCGTTATGCCAATCATGCCAAGTGCAAATGCCAGCACCGCGACAATAAGGATTGCCGCAACGGCGCCGGCAAAGCCAAACACAGTATCCACGAATATGTTGGAGGAGAAAAAGCCCAGCTTCTCAAGCGTTTTTTCAAAACCCAGCCCGTCGCGCGCATAATAATACGCCGCGCCTGCCGCGAACACCGCAGGCAGCGCCATCGTCGGGTAATATGGGGTGTAAAGCGAGACGAAATACAGCACGAATAGCAGCAAATCGCAGAACACTATTGACACGAGCCCATGGCGCGTGCCAAGGTAGAAGAGCACTGCCACTTGCAGTATAATGAAAACAAGAAATGGCACAGCCTTCTCTGAATACGCTGCCGCCCCCTCAGGGTATTCAAAAGTCGCCCGGAAGTAGGAAAACCCCTTGTTTATCTGAAGGTATGACGCCGCAAGGGAGAGCAGGAGTGCGAAAAACAGGACAGCCGCAAGCCCGCCGCCGGTTTTTCCCATATGCAAATCACTTCCGCTCAAAATAGCCGCACTTTCCGCACGAGCGCCTGTCCTTGTGCTCTGCCAGCTTCACGCCGCCGCCGCATTTGGGGCATGCCTTGCCAGGCACGTATGCCTTGATTTTCTTTTTCGCAGCAGGAGCTTTCTTTTTCTCATCAGCCATGATCATTCACCTTTATTTTTTGGCAGGAGCAGCCTTTGCCTTCTTCTCCTTCTTTTTCTTCTCAGCAAGCCCGTCGCGCACAAGCAGATGCTTGCCAATCCGCACTTTTTCCTTGGAATCAAACACAAACGCCCTGCCATTCCCGCTGTGCAGGCCATACTTGTTGACCATCCGCTCAATCACCAATAGCTCGGGCTTTGCGCCAAGCGCAGCCGAGAGCGCGCCCCGCACGTCTGCGCGCGAGGGCGCCGCAGCCGCAAAGCTGTAGCCGAATGATATTTCCTGCCTTCCCAGCAGCTTGTTTTGGAATTTTTCCTTTATCTCAACGTCCATTCAAACACCTTGCATTATTTTATTCCGGTAATCATGCGCCTTCCCAATGCCTCAAGTATTTCAGCTTCCATCCCCGCCTCTGCCTTGTCGGCAAACTCCTGCGGGATGCCAAGCTCGTAAGTCTCAAACGTCACGCTGTCCATGAGCTGGACATTTGCGCCGTTCACCGCGACAATCTGCGCAGTCTTCTTCTCTATGATTGGAACCTCGACATCCGCATCTGATGGCTGGAGCAGGTTCTTTTTCTGCCCGTCGAATATGCCAATGCCCACCAGGCGCATCTTTGCCGCGCCGTGCTTTCCGGGCTTTGAGAGGTCTATGCTGACAATCTTGCACGGTATGTCCTCAATCATTACGTACTTCCCTACTTTGAGCTCTTTTCCTGTGGAAAATATCTTGTCCATCACGCACCACCTACGTAAGCAGAATGGAAATGGATTTGCAGCCTAGTGTTTTTAAACCTCCCCGACAGCCGAGGCTCAGTGCTTCCGAACATCTTCCAGAACAGAATCATGGGGCCGCCCCTGAAAATAGATTTGCCTAGCGGTTTGGCGACCAACCGGACAACTCGGAGTCCAGGCATTCTGCAAGCAAAAGCGGGCAGAAATCAAACTGCGCTACACTTGGGCCGATGCTTTTGCCCCTAACCGCATATTTGCTCTAGTCGCAGCCATGATAAGTTCTTTCAGCTCGTTCTGCGACCGTTTTTCAAACTGCTGCGAAGCAAGGAATTCCCCAAGAAGCGCATGCCCGTCCCCAAGCACATCAAGCCCTTCGTATTCCCAAGGGCTTTCCTGGCTGTGCCTTCTCACGCACACTATTGTATAGTTTCTGCCGTCAACGCCAGCCACTGCAAGCTCGTCCGGCTTTACCCTGCCCCCAGATACGGCTCTCATAAAAAGGGCAAAACCTTCCTCCAGCAGGCCATAATGCGCATGTATCCTCTCATCAGTTTTGCTATCGAATAGGCCCCTTGCTGCCTTGTCTTCGTATCTGCATATATCTGCCCTTCCGCGGCTCATGCCCCTAAGCGCTCTTGCAATCAATTCAATTTCCGCTCTTTTGCTGTTTTTGATCAAATTGGCTACGTAGTGCCTGAAAACCCCCGTGGCTAGGATGCTGTCCAATCCTATGTTGCAGAGGCTTTCAAGCCCATAAATGCAGGTGAACCCTTCCGCAGCAAGGTTTTCCGCAAGCCTTGCGGCAAAACCATTGGAGCCTGTATCTCCGAACTCCCTCTCTACGTCACGGAAAGCGCTTTCGTGGCCGTTCTGCAGATTGTTGAAGAGAAGACCGTATGTCATGCCCAATTTTTCCATGCAATCTATCTGGTCATTGCAATCCAGGCGCGAAGGCTGGTTTTGCCCCCAGGTTGCAAAAAGCTCCGGCGCATCAGCCGCCCTTGCCGCGCAGATTACTGCCTGTTCCGCGTCAAGCGCACAATAAATATTATCATATTTTTGCGCAGCAAGCATAGTGCCTATTGCAACAATGCATTCCCTTCTCTCTTCTTCCACAAGTGTTCCTATGGTGCTGAAAACCAATTCTTCCCTATTGTGGAGAATGCACACCACCATTATTTCGGATAGCAGCCTGTCCGTCCCCTTAACCCTGGCCAGCCCTTCAAGAAAAAGGCTGGTATTCGCGCACTCCTCTTGAAGATCCGCGGTTATGTCCGCAATCGCGATGTACGCGGATTCCATATCGCCAATTTGCTTTGCAAGCCTGAGGAAAATCCCCTTCTGGCCTGCAGCAAGGAGCTCGCTTGCAATTGTGGCTGCATATTCCGGCCTTGTTCGCGCCCAATCAAAAAGCTCTTCCAATCTCGCTTCGGAGGGCGAAGCGGCTTGGGCTGCCTGGCGCCTTAGTTGCCTAGGCGCGGGAAACCCAATGCCTTCAGGCATTGGATGAAAGCGCCCCAGTCTTATTCTCAAAAGAAGATTTCTTGCCAGCAGGGGA
>JAGVIA010000007.1 GCA_020056305.1 archaeon
GCCTCTGTCTTTGTTTTTGGTCTGCCTCAAACTGGTCAAAATCAGAGGCGAAGGCGACCTTTAAGCTTGCAGTGTCAAAAGATGTTCGGAACTACTGATTCCCTGCACGCCCATATCGTTTTATTGATACTGACCAAATGGTTGGGGAGACTTATTACAAGATAAAGCAGCGCAATGCCACCGTAGCGCATATCGAATTTAATGGGCAAGAAGCAAAAGATTACACATTTGCTTTCTCGCCCGTCTTGCGTGCGCA
Organism: archaeon; assembly: GCA_020056305.1. Classification (GTDB taxonomy): domain Archaea; phylum Micrarchaeota; class Micrarchaeia; order Anstonellales; family Anstonellaceae; genus JAGVIA01. Next base: position 257 of record JAGVIA010000007.1, read on the forward strand.
GGCACAGCCCGCCGTTAAAGAACCAATGCCACGCTCAATTGAACTTTTGCAGAATTATCCCAACCCCTTCAACGCCACAACCACCGTAGTTTATAGGCTGCCGCAAGCGAGCCAGGCTTCGCTGACCATTTATGATATTGGCGGGAGGGAAGCCCAGAGAATAGACCTCGGAAGGCAGGATGCTGGCGAGCACAAGACCGAAATTTCGGCAGCAAAGCTTGCTAGTGGCACGTACTTCTACGTTCTTTCGGCCGATGGAGTCTTGCTTTCGAAGAGAATGACAGTCGTGAAGTAGGGATTGCTGTGCTGGCATCTTGTTAAAAAATTTGGCAATATTGTTTAGTGCATGGGGCTTCTTGACGTCATACGGGATGCAGTCACCCCAAAGAGGCGCTCGTTTGGGGGCAAGGCGGAGAAGTGCCCGAAGTGCAAACAACCCATAACACTTGAAATGGAGCGCTGCCCCAAATGCGGCACGCACATAGCGTCGATGTTCCGAATCGAGTGCCCCATGTGCAAGGAGCAGAACGCGATTGATGCGAAATTCTGCAAAAAATGCGCCTATTCGTTTGAGAAGCCGGCAAGCAGCGGCAACAGGGTGCGCTACACCTGCCCGATTTGCAACTTCGAGGCGGATTACTACATGCTCTCGTGCCCGAGCTGCGGGACAAAATTCATCTCGTAGCTTGGCGGGATGGTAGTCTTTTATGTTTTGGCAAAATAGGTTAAGGCGGGAGGCTTGGTGTCTGCCGAAAACGTCTACACTCTCTCTGTTCTCGTCATAGCCATCTCAATTGCGCTCTCAGGCATCATTCTTGGGCTTGGCAGGGCGCTGCAAAACAGGCGGCTGGAAGGGATTGGAAAGGAAGAGTTGCTGCAGGCAGTGATAAGCGCTGCCCTTCTTGGCGGGCTTGCCGCAATCACAACTGGCATAGACACTGCAATGGCAGAGGCACTGCCAACGGATGCCATATGCGGGGGCGCACACCCGATAGATTTCCTTTCCTGCAAGCTTGAGGGCATGTCGAATTCCACATCAGAGCTTGGATTTGGGCTTTTCAAATCGGCAAACATAGCGGGATTTGTTTCCAGCATTTCATTTGATTTTGGCGTCATTTCCTCAAGCCCGTTCTATTCCCTTCGGCAAACATCTGCGCAGCTCTCTGATTTGTCAGCAGCCATGTATTCGCATTTTTCCCTCTTGTCCGCGCACTTGGCTGCGCTGGAATTCATACGCGAGTTCTCACTTGGGCTGTTTTTGCCAATAGGCTTGCTGCTCCGGTGCTTTTTTGCAACAAGGAAAATAGGCGCGGCCCTTATCGGAATCGCAATCGGGCTGTATGTGGCATACCCTCTGTTTTTCTCACTCGTATTTTTGGAGGATGCCGCCAGCGATGCAGTGAAAATTGCGCTGCAAAAAATAGATTCTTTCAACTCGGATTTTGGCATGCTGCAAAAAATCGACCTTGGAAAAGGGGACATCGCCATCCGCGAGATTCAGGAGATGGCGGATAAGGATTTCGCAAGCAGGGTTGGGCTGCTTCTTGCGCCTGCAAATGGCGCTGATGGCGTGCTGAATTTGTACCTTGTTGCATATCCTGCGCTTGCGCTTCTTGTCGCATTGATTGTTGCATTGTCAGTATTCAGGTCGCTATCGGGGGAGATACTTGCTGGCGGGATCTACGCACTATGATGGGTGATTCGATGGAAATAAACCGCATCGTATGTTATTCCTGCATTGCACTATCGGCTGTGGCGCTATTTGGTGCATTGATGCTGGGAAATGCGATGGCTGCTGCTGCCTGCAGCTTTTTTGCCGCGTTTGCAATTCTACTCTGGAAATACGGGACGTTTTTTGGGCCTGCCATAACGGGCTTTCTTGGAGTGCGCCAGAAATGGGGGAATTTGGAGGTCCCGCCGTCGTTTGACATGGTGTTCCTGCGCACACGCGATGGGTTTGTAGCAAGCGGCTTTCTTGGAATAAGGCTTCACAAGTCAGTATCTGAAATGAGCGAGGGCGCCGCAATAGAATACTCGCGCATGTTCGAGCGCGCAATATCATCGGCAAAATATGTAACGAAATTCTCAGTTCTTGCATCAAACATACCTGTGGACGACTATCTTGATTCGCTGCGAGAGAAGCGCAGCTTTGCCGAAAGCAAGAAGGCCCATCTTGCAGAAGATGGGGCGCGGGCAAGTGCGGATGTGGCAAGGCTTGAGAGGGAGGTTGCAATGTACAGCCGCCTGATTGAAAAAATAGGCGGCGGAAGGCAGCCGATGGAAGTCATCTGCTATGCGATGAGCAGCGCGGATGGAAAAAGCCGCGAGGAAGCTGCGGCAAAACTGCGAACGCAGCTGTCCGAGCTTGGCGCAACGCTTGCAGGCGTCCTTGACTGCCGGGTGGATGTGATGCGCGGGGAGGATTTGCAAAAATGCACCTTATGGGAGGCGGCAATACCGCAGGCAAGGGACAGGCTTGCCGAGGAGGCATTGTGATGGAAATTGACACGCTCACAAGCGATGAGCTTGCACGAAGGGCATTTTTCGTGCACCCGCCCCAGCCGGCAAGCAGGCTGCTTATTGCACACCCTGCCGATTCTGTTTTCCTGGGATTTGCGCAGCATTTGTCAGTCCCTGTTTTCTGGGATTATCGCAGGCTTGCAAATCCGCACATCTGCATCTGTGGGATGTCCGGCAGCGGAAAATCCTACGCAATAAAGACGTTTATCACAAGGGCGAGCCTGCTATGGGACACATCGGCGCTAATCATTGACTGGACCGGGGAATATGCGCCATGGGTGCGGGCGGCAGGAGGCGCGGTTTTTGAGCTTGGCGATGGCAATCGCGGAATAAACATCATGGAGCTTGGAGGAGCAACCCCTGCAGTGCGGTTGCGCCAGATTGCAAACGCGCTTTGCATGCTCGGCGGGATTTTGGATGGGAGGGAAAAGATAACACTGGAGCTTGCACTTGCGGAAACTTACCGCAAATTCGGATTTATACTGGAAAAAAAGGCCCCATCTAATCGGCGCATGCCCACGCTAAAAGATGTGCTTGTGGCACTGCGCAGGAGAAAAGGGCGCGATTTGCCCCTTGAGGATGCGATAGGCAGGCTTGCCGCGCCAGGGATGGATTTTCTTTGCAAAAAAGAAGCCATTGGCATATCGGATGTGCTTTCCGGGAGGCTTGTGGCGGTTGATTTGTCCGGCCTGCCCACAGACGAGCTGCGTTCGCTTGCAGGGCTCACCATATTGCAGCTTCTCAAGGAAAAAATGCGCTCTGGAAGCATCGATGAGGCACGGCTGCGGCATTTTGTCGTTGCGGACGAGGCGTGGAAAATAGCGCAGGATGAGAGAAGCGACCTGGTTGCAATAGTGCGCGAGGGCAGGAAATACAATTTCTCGCTAATCGTGGCATCGCAGAACCCTAATGACATGAGCAAAACCGTGCTTGCAAATGCCGGCACTGTGCTGGTTTTTAGGCTTATCGAGACAGGCATGAAAAAATATCTTGAGGAGTGCCTCGGGTATTCGCAGCTCCTCTCAAAGAAGCTTGAGGGGCTGCCGGTCGGGCAGGCTATAGCATATTTTGCTTTCAAGGAGGGCGCAGGGGGAAGCAGCGCATTCATTCTTGCAAGGATCGAGGGCGAAGAGCCGCTTATGATGTGGAGAATCGGAGGCGATGGCATGGAGGTTTCGATGGAATCGGCAGAATTCCGGCGGAGGCTTTTTTCACTTGGGCTGACTGCGCCCCAAGTTGCCGAAGTTGACGGGCTTTTTGAGAAAAACAGCTACCGGGTCGTTGCATCCGCGCTTGTGGGCAAGCTCCTAAAATTCGGGTTTGCAAAATCTGCGGCGATATCCTTCCTTAGGGAAATTGGATTGCATGACACGCAGATAGCAAATGCATTTTCGGAGAATAGGGGCAATGAGGCAGGCACGCTGGTGATAACCGATGGATGATGGGAGCTTTAGCATAACTGGCAGGCGGAGCATTGCGCCTCGCAAGCTGTACTCACGGCTCTCGGATGCCGGCTTTGGCGAGCTTGAGCAGACAAAAAATGCGGTTGTCGCAAAGTCGGTTCAAAGCGAGGACATTGAGGGAAAACCATATCTTTTTGTAAGGCTTGAGTTTGCGCCTGGAGCATTGCACGTATCGTATAGCATGCCGGAGGGCTCAAGCCCGGACGAGCGGTTTTTGGCTGCGTGCAAAATTGCACTTGACGCATTGCAGTATGCGGACTGCTATGAATTGGACAGGAAAGAATTTTACCAGGTGCTCGCATCGGCAATAGACAGGTCGCATGCAATGCTTGGAACCAATGCCGGCAAATTGATTGCGGAAAAGCAGAACCTTGAATCTGCGCTTGCTTCTGCAAAGGAGAGCTCGGCAATGATGCGTGCGCAGGGCTCAAAATGCGAAACGCTTCTTCTTGAGGCGATTAGGAAAAATGAGGCGCTCTCTGCGCGCGTTTCGCAGCTTGAATCGGTGTCAGATGCTGTTCTCTGCGAGCAGATAATGGAGTGGCTTGAAATGCACGGCGGAAAGATTTCGGTGCTGGAATTCTCCCGTGCAAAGGGCATAACGCCGTCACGGGTTGAAGAGGGGCTGGACAGGCTGATGAAAAATGGGAAAATCAAGAGAATATAAAATGCAACCGCAGGAACACAGGTTCGAGCAAACGCGCAGGCGTTTGCGAGATAGGTCGAGCGGAACGCTCGAGCGTATCGAGAAATCCGGGAGGATTTCGAGAATTGTGCTCGAGGAGCACAGGTTCGAGCGGAGCAAGGCTCCGCGAGAATTGTGGGCGAAAGCCCACAGGTTTAAAATAATCCAGCGGGAAAGCGGTAGGGAATACATGGTGAACAGGCCTGCCGATTTGCGGCGCATGGTGCAAGACACTGCAGAAAAAATCAAAAGATGGTTGAAATGGCGCTGATAAAACTCTCAATTGCTGAATTGACTTCATTGTCAGGGGTGCCAGAGGGCAAGCTGGAAGAGAATCTCACTTTGCTAGGCGTGCCTGTGGAAAAAATAGACGGGAACGAAATGAGTTTGGAGATTACCCCGAATCGCCCGGACATGCTCTGTGTGGAAGGGGTTGCGCGCGCGCTTTCCTGCTTCACATCCGGCAAGCCAAAAAAATACGAGGCGAAAAAATCTGGATTCGCACTTGATGTTGACAAGTCGGTCGAGGGCGTGCGGCCATCAATCGGAATGGCAGTTGTGCGCGGCGTGCAGATGAATGAAGGCGTTCTGCTCTCGCTTATTCAGTTGCAGGAAAAATTGCATGACACGCTTGGAAGGAAGAGGAAGAAGGTTGCAATTGGCGTGCATGACATGTCAAACATCAAAGCGCCTTTCAAGTATTTCGCATGCAAGCGCGACGGGATTTCATTTGTGCCCCTTGGCAGTGCGGAAAAAATGACGCCAGGCGAAATTCTGAAGAAGCACGAGAAGGGAATTGGTTATGCGCACCTTGTGACTGAGATGTGCCCAATGATAACTGACAAGGACGGGAACGTGCTCTCATTCCCACCTATCATAAACGGCGAGCTGACGCGCGTGAGTGAAAAAAGCACGGATTTGCTCATTGACGCGACAGGCGCATCAGATGTGGCAGTGAGGCAGGCAGTGAACATACTTGCAGCAATGCTTGCGGACAGGGGAGGCAGGGTGGAAACGCTTCGCATTGCAGGCAAGGAATATGCCATGTTTGAAGAGAAGGAATGGAAACTGCCGCATGTTTTTGTGTGCAAGCTGCTTGGGCTAAGCATTCCGCGCGACAAGATGAAAAAAATGCTTGCAAAGCTCGGGCACCGAATCTCTGGCGAAAAGGTTTTCACGCCAGGCTATCGCGCAGACGTGATGCACGAAGCTGATTTGGCAGAGGATGTCGCAATCGCATATGATTACAACAAGTTTCTGCCAAAATTGCCGGATTTCTCAACAGTGGGCAGGCAAAAGGAGAAACGCAAGTTCCATGATTTGCTCCTCTCGATGGGATTTTTGGAGGCGCGGACATGGATTCTCACTAACAAGAAGATGCTTGCGATGGCAAATTCCCCGCCGCTGCCAATCGTGGATATTGAGAACCCGCTTACTGAGGATTTCACAATTGTAAGGCCGAGCCTTCTTCCGAACCTTTTTGCCGTTTTCGGGGACAGCAAAAATGAGAAGCTGCCGCAAAAGCTCTATGAGCACGGAGTGGTTGCAAAGCCAAAGGAAGAGGGCCACCTTGCGGTTGCCATGATGTACCCGAAAGCCGCATTTTCGCAGATTCGTGGCATCGCCGAGAAAATTATCGGGTGGGAAGGCATGAAAGTAGAGATAAAGGAGGCAAACCACCCCACATTCATTGATGGAAGATGCTGCGCCATAATCGCACAGGAAGAAGAAGTGATTGGCTTTTTTGGGGAAGTGAACCCCGAAGTGCTTGAGAATTTCGGCTTGGAGCAGCCGGTAATCGCACTTGAGATGAGAATTTAGGAGTCTTTGAGCTTTGATGCGATTTTTTTTTCAAGCGCCGCCAAGATTTTTGCGGCGGAAATATTCCCAAGCCATTTCTTGCACACCGAGAGCCTCTTTTTCTTCGGGTCGAATAAAAGCCCCATTAGGATGCGGTCTTTTTCCTCAGCCCGCGCGCGGCGCTTTAGCTCAACCATGACGCGGTGCGCCATCGCATATGAGCCGATGCGCGCAACCTCGTATGCGATGCGCTGCTGGAGATAGATGCGGTCCTCATCGCTGTCAGCGGAAATGCCAAGAAGCGCGGACATGATGGCGCCGTAATCATTTGGATAGAGCTTGAAATACACCTTCACAAGCTCGCGTATGGAGAGAATCTTTGCCTCTGTCGCATCCGTTGCGCCAATTGCGGCAAGGTATTTTTCCGGCGAAATTATTTTTTCAGGAGTAAGGGGGAGGGGCGGCATGCGCTTTTCCATAACAACAAGCAAAACCGACATCAGGTCTTCCTGCTTCCAGCCGCCAGTTGCCATCTCTTTTTTGAAATCATCAAGGATTTCAACCGCTGTTTTTAGGTCTGCCCCGGCAAATGATTTTATTTCCGCGGCAAGCTGCCCTGCGGCAGGCGAGAGCTCGTTTGCAAGGTATGCTGGTGCGACAAAGGGCGCCTTGTGCAGCTTTTCGCGGATGTGCTTTTCCACCGCAGTGCCAAGCTCGCCCTCCTTTTTGAAAGACGGCTTTGGCACAATTGCAAGAAGGTTTACAAGAATCATGCGCGATAAAAGTTCGCGCTCAAACATGCCGCTGTCTGCAAGGGTGTTTGGAACCGGAGTGTAGGTAAAGAGGGAAATGCCAGGCAGTTCCTGCTGCTTCTCCACGGGCAGCATCCGGTAATCCGCCATGAGAAAACTCTTCGTCTTAGGTTAATATTTCTTCCGCAACGAAATTGGGCGAAAAAGGCATCAGATCTCCATAAGCCTGCCCCGTGCCAAGGAACAGTATCGGAATGCCAGTGGTTCGAGTGACAGAAAGCGCGGTGCCTCCCTTTGCATCGCAGTCAAGCTTCGTGAGTATCACGCCGTCGATTCCGATTGCCGCATCAAATGCCTTTATCTGGTCTATAATCGCATTGCCTGCGATGCTCTCGCCGATGTAAATTTTGATGGCTGGCTTTGCAATGCGGTTTATTTTTTTGAGCTCGTCAAGCAGGTTCACATTCGTGTCCTGCCTGCCTGCGCTGTCAATTAGGACAACATCGATGCTGTGCGAGCGGGCGTGCGCGATTGCGTCGAATGCGACAGATGCGGGGTCGCTTCCATACGCGCTCTTTATGACGCGCACCCCCAGCTTTGAGCCGTGTATTTCAGTCTGCTCTATTGCCGCGGCGCGGAACGTGTCCGATGCCGAGAATACCACGGACATATTTGAGTTCATGAGCATCTGCGCGATTTTTGCCATTGTGGTGGTCTTGCCTGCGCCGTTTGGCCCGACAAAGAGGATTGTAACCGGGCGTGCGAGCTCCTTCGCGCGCGATACGAGGTCGAATTGGAGGTCCGATGTGAGAACAGCGATGATGACTTCCTTGATTGCATTCTTTGTTGCGGACTGCACTTCGCCGCGCTTTACCTTCATGCCGACAAGCTTGGTCTTTAGCTCTGATGCGATTGCGATGGATACTTCGTATGCGACGTCGCTTTCAAGCAATGCAAGCTCAAGCTCGGAGAGCAGGTCAGTTACATCAGACTCATGTATTTCCACTTCGCCCGTAAAAATTGATTTTATTGTGGAACCCAGGCCCACTTTGACTTCCATTTTGCGCTCATCCTTTCTGGTGGCAGGGGTTATGAACGGAATTGAGAAAGCAGGCTTTGGCTTTTCCTGCTGCTGTTTTTGAGGTTGGATATTATCTGGCGCTATTTCCGGCATTCCTATTTGCGTTGGTTTTTCTTCTGTTTTTTGCATTTGCGGCTGCTGTTTTTTCTCTTCCGGCTTTTTCTCCTGGTGCCCGATGTGCACGATGTCGGAGAGGATTGAAAACATGCCCCTTTTCTCCTCCTTTTTGAGCTCGGGCTGCGCAGGCTGCGAAAACATCGGCTTTATTTCAGCCGGCTTTTCCTTCTTTGGCAAAATTGCGGGCTTTGGCTCGACTTCCCCCATTGCCTGCTGCAAAACGCTTGGGGCTTTTTTCAATGTGGAGATTTGCGGCGGTTTTTCTTTCGCGGCGGATTTTGCAAAATCAACTTTTTCAAGTGGCTTTTCTTCTGAGGGCGCCTGTTCCTTTGCAGGTGTGATTGGCTCGATTCGCGAGAGTGCGTCGGAAACTTGCTCTTCCTCGTTTTTTGTTTCCAGTTTGCCCGATGCAAATCCGATTTCCTTGATTTCTTTTTCAGCCTCTTGCGTTCTTTCTGGCACGATTTCGATTTCCTTTTCAGGCGCTATCGCAAATTCGGCGTACTTTTGTTTTTCTTGCTCTTGTGTTTTTTCTTCTTGCTCGGCTATTTTTGGTATTGATTCAAAAGCTGAGTGCGCTTCTTGCTTTTCTTGCGGCTGCGAAATATCAAATATTTCTGCCGTCGCCTCTTTCTTCCCTTCCTTGGACTGCGCTATCTCTTCGATTTTTTCCTCTTCCTGCGCCTGCGGCTGCTTGGGCGGGGAACTCGCTGCCTCCTTTTCCTCCCGCTTTGTCAGGCCAGAGACAAAATCAGAGATTTTCTTTTTGAGCAGGCCGAACATTAGGGTTCAACTCCACTGCAAGCCGCCTTGCTCGCACGTCAGCGTCTTCGAGCTTTGCCGCAAGGTCCGCCATTGTGCGCTGCCCTTGCGTGATTGCCTCGCCCATTGTCTTGAGGCGCTTTTCAAGGAGGATTTTTGCCTCCTCGACGGGCTTTTCCTCGACAATGCCCGCGCCCACGTTGATGAGCACGTTTTCCACAGAGGGCTTGTCGGATTTTATGTAAGTGCCTGCGCCGATTGGAAAAAGCGCCGTGTTCTTCATCTTCTTGAGATTCGATAGCGTTTCGATGGTCGCGCGGATTTCGTCAGAGCTTGATATGAGCGCGTCAAGCTGGTTTGAAACGGCCTGCATCTGCTGCTGGTATGCGCGAGCCTCGTTAATCAGCCTGTTTAGGTCCTCCTCGGCCATCTAAACCACCTTTCGCACTTGGTTGAACTTGATCTGGCTGCGCTTTGCGCCCTGGTTCGAGCCGATGAGCTTGCTCACGTTGTCCTTTGCGCGCGCCTCGGACTCGGCATCGGTCTGTATTGTGAACTTGCGCTCGGCGCCTTTCGTCACTGTTCCTGAAACTTCGTATTTCATCTTATCACCAAAAAACTTCGCAAAAGAATGTGTTTTTCATTTGCCCGACGGCTTATAAATAGGTATCGAATTACCGGATCTTTGAGCCTGGCGGCATTTGCCTGTCGGTTGTGAGCACGCAGACGTTACCAGCCGCATCCTCTGCCGCAAGCATCATGCCCTGCGATGCGATGCCGCGTATGGTGCGCGGCGCAAGGTTTGATATGACAATGACGCTTTTTCCGACAAGCTCCTCAGGCGCATAGAATTGCACAACGCCTGCTGCCAATGTGCGCGCCTCCCCGCCAATGTCTATCGTGAGCTTGTAGAGCTTTGATGCGCTCTCCACGCGCTCTGCCGCAGTTATCTTTGCGACGCGGATGTCCAGCTTTGCAAAATCGTCAAAGGAAATTTGAATTGGGGGGTTTGTTGAAGCTGCTGGTTGCGGAATTGCTTTCGCATTTGTTGCGATTGCACCGACTGCGGAAACTTCCCCAGTTGCGCCTGCTGCCGGCGTTTTTTCATTCGATGGCGCTTTTCCATCCGCAAGTTTTTTTGCGTTCTGCGAGTTTGTCTCGTCCATTTTCCCACCTATTGCAGGTCAAGCCCGCCCATTATCCTTGAGAGCTCAAAGCCCGATGTGCGCAATCCCGCAACCATTCCGTGCGAGTTTGCTATTATGCCAAGGGGCGCAAATGGCGTGCCCATGTTAACCGTGGCGTTCGCGCCCTTCACTTTGAAAATTGATTCGAGCTGCTTCATCTCCGGCTCATTTATCCGGTTGTGCGCGACAAATCCCTTCTCGGTTGCAAGGCAGCAGGTGCCCACTGTTTTGTGCCCTACGATTTCCATCGGGACAATTTCAACTCCGAGTGTGTCCGATATTTGTTTTATTTCAGCGCGGCTGAAATCCGGGTTTGCAATCCCGCCGTGGGAGTTTGCGCAGATGTTGTTGCCTGCGGCATTGAGCTTGCCTGAAAGCGAGCCGAGCGTCACATCTGGAAATGCCTTTTTTATGGCGCGTTTCTCATCCGCACAAATCGAGATTGGCACCACTATGCCATTCTTGTTGCCTGCGCAGAATAAGCCTACAAGAAATGAGCGGTCGATTGTGCAAAATATGGTTTTTGCCCCAAGCGCGGAAAGCGCGGCAACCATCTTAGGCGGGCAGTTTGGCGCTGCAATAAGGTAGGAATCCGATGCGCGGGCGTAGAGCCCGACAAACGGGTTCCCAAAATGGTCCGCATTTAAGACTGACATTTACTTTTTCGCCTCGCTTGCCAAAGGGGATGGTTGCGCAGAAGATGCGGGAGTTGTTGGCGCATTTGCAGTTTTTGCGGCAGTCGACTGTGAAGAAGCCGATGGTGCTGGCTGCGTTGCTTTTGCAGCTGATGGCGTTGAAGGCGCGGTTGAAGGTTTTGCAGATGCGGATGCCGATGGCTGCACTGTTTTTGCAGCCGATGGCGCAGGCTGCGTTGCTTTTGCAGTTGAAGGCGCCGGCGTTGTTGATGCGGGTGCAGTTGCAATTTTTGCAGCCACCTGTGTTGCTTTTGCGGCTTCCTTCTTCTCAGGAGCCGCCTTCGCCTTCTTTTCCGATGCCGCTTTCCTTCCATCCTCGCGCTTCTTTTTCTTCTCGTCAAATGCCTTCTTCGCGGCAACAAGCTTCTCCTGCTCGCCAACGAGATAAACATTCACGCGCTCGCCGTCCTTTATCATCTGGACCTTGAGCCGGCGGGGCGGGCGCTCCATGCTGTGCTCGAAAATGGCGGAGTTCGTGCCGTTTGAGATTTTCACTTCCTCCCCCTCTGTCTTCATGTGCCTTGCGGCAAAAGCGCGAAGGAGCTTCACTGCCCTTCGCGCGCGCTTGGTGCGTATGTAATCATATGCCTTCGACAGGTTCACGGTGTATATGCGTTCAAGTACTGCCATTTTCTCACTCCACCTTAAGCTTGAGCTTTCTGCTGCGCCAGTGGCGCCGTTCTATGTTCTGCGTGACGCGCCTGTTGCTCTTTGCGATTGCGAATAGCGGGACGCGGCGGTTCTGCTTGAGCTTTTTCCCAAGCGTTGCTTTTTTCTGCGGGCTTTTTACTCTGCTCATAATTTCACCTATTGAATGTAATTCTGCTGCGGCTGCGCTGCAACCTGCCTCTTTTTCTGCTGGCTGCGCATCTCGGAATACTCCTTCCAGATGCTGGCGCCCTTGTCGCCGTAGAGGATTTTCACGACCGTGTGCGCAGGCACTGGAGCTGCTGCGTCTTTTTGCGGCCGGTAATCCACAAGCACGATGTCTTTTTCCTTTATTTTGCCCGCGATTTTCGGCTCTACAAGAAAAGTGAGAATGTTGTCATCCCACATCATGAGAGTTGCCTGTGTGCTTGCATCCGATGACACGATGTTGCGGTCAGTCGGGCGGAATATTGCGATTGCTTTTCCGGGATGGTACATTTTTGCTCACCTTTTCATCTGCGGAATTCCGCCTTTTTTCCCAAATGCTAAAATCCTGCCTATTTCCTGTGGAACGAAATTGACGTTTCCCGCTCAGGGCCCTTCATGCTTGAGAGAAGCGACACGAGCTGCTCCTCCGAGATGGTTTGCCCGTCCTTTACCCGGCCCATCTGCACAAGCTGCGCGACGACCGACACCAGCTTGTCAAAGAGCTCCGGGGACGAGATGCGCACGTTTGCCGCGCGGGCATACGCCCCATCCGAGAGGTACTTGCGCAATATTGCGCGCTTTTGCCCCTCGAGGGCTGCGGCAGCCTTCTGCTGCCCCATTGCCTTTGCAAGCTTGCGCCGCCTTGCGTCCGTTAGCTCTTCATCGGGCATCAAAATCACTGCGTTAGGATGATACTTCCTTTGCGACTGAGTCCATGAATTGGCGCCCTTTTGAGCTTATCATGCGGCCGCCCGTCTTTGCCTTTGCAAGCAATCCTGCCTTCTCAAGTGCTTGCAAAGCTTTTCGGATTGTCGAACCGCCTGACCTGCTCTGCTTGTTTGGCCGCACGCCGCGCGCCTTTGCGCCGCCAAAATGCGTGCGCATCCGGCTTACGCCGACAGTTCCGCGCGTGTATGCCTGGCGCAGCACTGCCGCGCAGCGCAGGAACCAGAAATTCTTCTGCTGGGGCAACCGCTCGCGGTGCGGGCCGGATTTCACGTTGCCGACAAACGCAGGCTTCTCGATTCCCATTCCCTCAAGCTTTATGGCTGCCGCCGATATGAGCTTGTTTGGATTCACGTCAAATACTGTAGTCATTTATTACACCCTCTAAAAATTCTGATAGATTACCTTCGATGTTATAGGATGAAAGAAGGCAGGATGTGTTTGGCTTTAGGCTATTTATAAGGCTTTCGAAGAGGATGGCTTTGCACATAAACACGTCGCTGCACATAAAAGGGTTCGGTTGCACATAAACTGACCTATGCACATAAATTCTTTCGCTTGCACGTAAAGTAACATCAGTGAATGTGATACTGACTGGGTGAGCGGGATGAAGCGCATTGAATTAGCCCTGAAAGTCACGGACAACAACTTATCCTCAATTTTGGAGCTTTTTGGTAAAACCGTAGACAAAGACGGATATATAGTAGAAAAAGCCAATGGAAAAAAGGTGATATGCCCATATTCCAAGAAAGAAATTCACAGAACCAGTTTCTCGATTTTACCAGGTTCGTCAACTTTTGTAAATAACGAAGCCTATTGTTTTGCTGAACATCTGAGCACACATTTCGATCAGGAACGGTGAGAATGTGAGCTTTGATGACGATAAAGCTTTGGCAATAAGGCTGGTTTCGTCCATCATTGAGAATACTAGAATTCTAAATTCAAGAGAGAAAATGCTTGCTGCCCTTAAACAACTTATTGCAGTTTGGAAATACATCCCACCAGAACTTCGAAAAAAAGCGGCAGAGTTGTTCAATAAGATATGGGAAAGCAAAGACATCGCTATTTCTACGGATCCGGAACTAATGAAAGAGACCACTGCTGAAGTTTTTGACGATCCGAAAGTTGATCAACTTTATTGTATTTTATCCGTTGCAGACAGAACCTCGCTTAGATTAGGACAATCAATGAAAAAATTGAGAGCTCGTTGGCTAGAAGATGAAGTCGCTCGAAAAAAAGAGGAACTTCGTTCGATTTATGGCAAACGAGGTTTGAGTATTGGGCATATGATTACGACCGACGACATTCAATATTTTTTCGACCAATGCGAAAAGTCTTTTGGTCCTCTTGACTCAAAAGATTATTTCTTTGAGAAGAGAAAGCAAATTTTGGAACTATTTGAATGGTGGGCACTCAACTATATGTCGTTTACAGTACTAGTAGAACCTGATGAATTAGAGAGCGGTATGGGAACATTAAACGAGCGAATACTCCAAACTGCTACCAATGCCTCAACCGATTTCATTGTTATACATATGATAAGTTCATTCGAGAACACCCAGAAATTATTGACTATTCTTGGTAAGTTAAAAACAGATGGAAGATTGAACTATCTTGAAATGAAACCCACAATAAATCAGATTGGAGCGCTGACTGCATTGTCATTAAAATTATCTCTCAAATAAGACTTTGCACATAATCGAGGCGCTGCGCATAAAATCCGCCCAAGACCGCTTGCAATTGTTGTAATGGCTGCCCGCCCATTCTCCCGATACCATTTTTAACGCCGCATCCCCTCTTTCTTTTATGATTCCACAAATCGAGGCGTGGATTGAGAGGCGCATTGGCTCATTTGTCAAGAAGCTTGACTACAAGCCCCTGATTGCGTGGAATGAGGCGCTGTTCCACACTGACAAGACGATGAAGGCGCACCTCAAGGACAAGCACGTGCTTGGCGCAGATGCCAATGCAATTTTCATGGCAGGCTTGGTCTATTTTGTCACGTATTCGATTGTGTCGCTGATGCTTGCATCAATGCTCTCGCCCCTTGGCGTCGAGGCAGGCGTGATGGCATTTTTCATAATACTGCTCTCCTTGTTCATCCTAGTTTCAGTGGGATTCTACTCTATGTGGATAATTTCAAATGCGATAGAGTATGTCATTTCGCACGGGCTTGAGGGAAAGGGGCAATTTGAGGGACAGGCGCACCTCTCCTCGCTTGCGTATGGCGCAAGCACCTTGCCGCTTCTAATCATTGCAACGCTCACGTATTGCATTGGCTTTATCCTGTCAGCAGCGCGCTTCTTTTTGCCAGTGGGAATGTCATTTTTCATCAAAAAGCTCGTGCTAACGGCATATATGTGGCTGCTTTTCCTGCCCGTGCTGCTCATGCTCTGGAGGTTCTTTCTGCAATACAAGGCGATTCGCATTTCACACAAGCTTGACAGCTCTGCTGCCCTCGCAGTTGCGCTTGCCGACATCGGGCTTACGGGCTTTGTGACAATAGTGCTGTTCTTCGCGTTCCTGGGGCTGCTCAAGATACTGCTCGGGATAACGATACTGTTCTAGAAGGAGAACTGGAAACCGAAAATGCTCGAGCTGCGGCTGTTGCAAGAATATTTTTCATTCGATGGCTGCTTTTTTCTTTATCCCTGCGGCTTCTTCCGTTTTTATTCCGGCTTTTTGCCCTGTTTTTTCTTCCCGTACCTGAATTTTGCCGCATATCCGCAGTTTTTGCATATGTAAAGAAGCGCGCGGGCGGGACGGGAAAGCCGCACAGTCAAATTATACCCGGCAATTAGGGGCGTGGAGCATTTCTTGCAAAAGAGCATCTTTTGCTTCGTGGAAAAGCGCACATTGTAGCGCCTGCCTATTTTGCGCGCAAGCAGTATGCATCCGCGTGCACGCGCCGGGCGGGGTTTTAGCCATTCCTGCGCAAGGGAGAGCAGTATTTCAATCCTCTCTGCGGCAATTTGCCTGTTGCCTTCCTGTGCCATATTGGAAGTTTGGCATATGGTTTATAAATAATGATACACATATATTTACACTAATAATTACATAGATGGTTTAATGCAAACACAAGGGAAAGGGGCGTTTGATTTGGCGGGGTTCATTGAAAAGTGCCAGCGGATGCCAAGGCTTGAGTCAGCCAGCCCGACAAGAAATGGATTTGCGCTTCTTAGGTATCTCCAGCAGCTTCCGCTGTTGGAGTTGCGGCTTCCGCCCTCTGACAAGGAAGAGCAGGCAATAAAAAACGCCATAAAAAGCGGGAAGACCGCAGAACAGATTATAGGGAGCAGCGGGTTTGTTTTCGTGCCTGCCACGGCACGCACTTATTTTGACAGCCTGCTTCCGCTTCCCTACGGGGGCGACACTGGGGGCTTCTGCTATGGCGCAAGCTGGAATGGGACCACCCCCGCTGTTTTGGCATTTCCTAGCCTGCATAGAGCTTCCATTGCGGCAGAGAATTTTGGCAGGGCTGAGCGGGTGATAGAGAAGGTGCGGCGGGAAAAGAACGTGCACCCCATAGGAAAAGCAGGGCTTGGGATGGACTTTGTGGCGCAAGCCGGAGAGCCGCTTGTCCTTGCACTTGACATACGGCCGTATCTTGGCAGCCGTGTTTATGGCGGTTTTGGCAGACTTGCCCATGAGGGCAATGGCGGGGCGTTTATTATTTTTTCAGCCTTCATCAGCCTTTTGGATTTGGCGGTTGTGGGCAAGATGCCTTTTTTGGAGTGGCTTGTCGAGGCAGACCCGGAAAACCGCGCCGCACTCCAGCTCATCCGATAAGCCTGCGCTACTCTTTTATTCCCTCTTTTGCAAATATTGCCGGGCCCGTAGCTCAGCTGGTTAGAGCGGCAGTCTTATATGGCTCCCTCTTGCACACAAAGAAAGCCTAGGTCAGCTGTAGGTCACGAGTTCGAACAGCCTTTTCTTTGCACGCAGAGAAGAGTTTTCGCTTGCAAGAAATTCTCGTCGGGCCCATTTTCTTCTTATTAATGCGAGGATACTTCCTGCTTTTTATTCATCCTTGCACGGAAAAGTAGCATGCCGAAAGTCCTATTGCCAAATGCCCAGCAGCTCTCGATGGCGCAAGTGCCGGGCAGGGATGTGCAGATACCGTACGCACACGTTTTTGCTGCGACAATGAAGGGCGCTGATGCGAAAATTGGCCAAGCAACGCGGCTTTTGGCTGATTTTGAGCGCGATGGCAGGGCGCTTATTGCAAAATACGGTGAGAACAGCAAGCCGGTGCAGGAATATTTGCAGCTTCTTGACCCTGACGGGAAGATAGGCGGCGGGAAGCTTGAGAAGGTAATTGAGTATTACGCGAAAAGAAACGAGGACATGGGGAACGCCCTATCAGAGTATAATAAGGGCGCGGCGGCGCAGATGCAATGTGCCACAAAAAACATGCAGAAGCTGCAGGATGCGCAGGCAGAGATTGCAAATGCGATTGCAAGCGAGGCATTGGCTGCGTATCTTGAGTTTGCAGCATATCAGGCATCAAAATACACTTCCAATGATGCGCCACAAAGCGCAGCTGGGGCGCTTTTTGAGATGATAGATGCGCAGTCATACCACATGCGCGGCGAGATGCTTGGGGCATTTTTGGCATCTGGCAAGATAAACGGCGAGGAGCGCTTCCTGCTTGATTCGCAGGACATAATGGGTGCAAGGAACGACGAGCTTGGCGGCAATTTCGCATACCGCTACAGGGAATTCATGGAGTGGGCATCGCACCTCTCAGGGCAATTTGGCAGCAGGGAGGCGCTGGCAAGCATGAGGTATTTCGGGGATGCGCACCCGACCCTTGCCGCTGTTGCGCATACGCTCAATTACGAGGTTGGCGAGTTCGAGAGGAAAACAGGGCTTGAGATGCAGAACGCGCAGGTCGAATTCGGTTCATCAAAGGAATACGCAGAGGCGGAAGGGGTGCTGGACAAAGCACTTGTGATTGGAAAGAGAATAGCGCCAGTTGCAAAAATCGCGCTTGGCCTTGCACTCATGGCAACCGGAAACTGGTGGGCGTATGCCACAGGCGCAGGCTTGTTTGCAACCGACGCGTACGAGAGCGCGAAAAATGGGGATTACATAACTGCCGGCTTCATAGTCGCATGCACTGCCGCGCCGATTTTTGGCAGGATGAAAGTTTTGGGAGGCACGATGGGTGGAGCGGCAGGCAGCGCGGTTGCAAAAATAGGGGAGGAGGGATTGCTCGCCGCCAAATTTTCTGGCACCATGTTCCAGCTGCAGATTGCGCAGGGCACAATGTTCACGCTTGGAAGCATTAGAGAGTATGGCATTTCGCCTGACAAGGCGGTTGCGCTTCTGAACAATGGCATGATGTTCATGCTGCCGTCCATTACGCAGAAGTTTGCGCAGGGGAAAATCAGGGAAGCGCAGAAGATGCTGCAAACAGAGCTTGAGCGGAGTGGGGTGGATGCGTTTGCTGCAGACAGGATTGCGCTTAGGTATGCAGAAGGGTTTGCTTCGGAGGGAAGAGAGGGCAGGACACGTGATTTGGCAGGGGTGGACCTCGCCGAGCTAAAAAGCCGTGGAGGATTGGAAGGCCGCACAGATTGCATAGAGGAACTTGGAATGCGCGCAAGGGATGGCAATGCCGATGCATTTGCCGCCATGGTTGATCTTTTGCAAAGCAAAAATGGCACGGCAGTCAGCAAAACGTTATCCGAGCTTGGCACCTGTTTTAAGGAACGGCCAGGAATATATGAAAAATACGAAAAAAATGAGAAGACGCCATATCCTGCCCTCTTTTCAAGCCTGGAGGGCCTGGCAGCGTCCGGCAACAGGAAAGCGCTTTCCCTGCTCGTCGATTTCCTGTCAAATAGCGAAATGGGGGAAGTTGCTTCTGCTTGCTTGATGATGACTACGCAAAGAAACCCCAGTGTCTGGGATTCTGAATTTGTAAGCCGCGTGAGGCGCGTGAGGGAAGATGGCGGGCAGTATGTGAGCAGCCTGCTCTATGAAATTGTCGAGGCCAGGCCGGATTTGGCAGACGCCTCGCAGGCAGAACAAGCTGCAAAAAGGTTCCGCCTTATCGAGCTTGAGCGGAGAATAAATGCAGGCGAGAGGCAGGCGCTAGTGGAGCTTGAGAACCTAGAAGCGGACGGGCTTGTGGGTGCATTCCCGATGCTTGTCCGGCTTCTTGACACACCAGATATGAGGGTCATCAGAGCCTCACTTGCGCAGATGGACAGGATTGCCCAAATGGATGAGGGCGGAGAAAACTATGTGCTTGTGGAGCTTGGGAAATTTGAGCATATCAGGGTGGGCGGAAGGGGCGGCTTTGCCGTCAGGGGGCCAGAGTTAGGCGAGATGGGGGCGCGGGTGTTTCTTTCAGAAAAGGACGGCTGGGCGCGGGGTTGGTTCGGATTTGCGCTCTATGAGATGGCAGGAAGCGATTCCCCTGCCGCAGGGAGCGCAAGGGGCATGCTCATCGATGCATTGTCGGAAAAATCGCTTGCGCCGGTCGCAGAAAAATATCTTGCGGGCCTGTTCAAATCGCATCCGGAGATGATAAACGCAGGCATGATTTCGCTCGTGCAGAAATCCGCGGGGCGCAGTGAATACGATGCGAGCATGCTCCTTGGAAGGATGGCAGTTTTGCGGCCCTCGCTTTTCGGAGAGCCGGTGCTGATTTTGGAGAATTCGGATCTTGGGATTGCCGTTTTTGAAACCGGTGTTGCGACACCGGACCTTGCGCGCAGGTGCCAGCAGCAGGCAGACGGAAAAACAGTGGTTCTCTTTGACAGGCTTTCGACCAGCGGGGAGCGCGAGGCCGCTGGAGTGAAACCGTCTGCAATAATGAAGGCGATGCAAACGATTATTGAAAGCCCTGATTTCACGCAAGAGCAGAAGAGGAACTTTAGGGAAACCGCAATCCTTGTAAGCCGCAGCGGCAACGTGCGCGGGATAACAGGGGTGGATTGCGCCGGATTTTATTCGCCGGACGAGCGGCTTGCGCTTCTCAACATAGACCGCGGGGGCTACCTGACTGCGCTCCACGAGATGGTGCACGCTAGGAACGGGGAGACGACGCTTGTAAAATTCATTGAAGAGGGGATTGCTGAAAGCACGGCTGCGAGGCTTGCAATGCAGAAACCGGCTGACTACAAGCTGCAGGTGGTGCATATCAGGTATCTTGAGAAGCTGCTTGGGCTCACGCCCCTTGAGCTGCATGGGCTTGACATGGCTCGGCTTAAGGAGAAGCTGGCTGAACATGGTTTTCCCGTAGAAGAGCTTGGAAACCAGCCGGAATGGATAAGCAAGGGCGAAGTTGAGAGAATATCGCGCATGTTCCCAAAATGGCGGTCCAACACGACTGAACCGGAAATTCGAGAGAGCGGGAACGTTGAGACACTGCATTACATTCTGAACGCGGCGCGCAACGATCATGCTTTTGCAGAGCATTTTGGCAGCGTGCTTGCAGAGTCCGCACCCTGGCTTGAGGGGAACGCAAAGCCGCTTGGAATGTTTTTCGCATCTCAAATACAGGACGCTGCGATGCGGGGGAATTTGGAGGCAATTGCAAAGGCATTGCCAGTTCTCATTTTCGGCCTCGCGGCTCTGCAAATAGAGCAGAAAGAAGAGGTGGTCGGGAAACCGGAAATGCAATAAGTGCTATTTTTTCTGCGCCTGCAAAATCTCAACGCCCGGCAGCTTTTCTCCCGAGAGATATTCTATAAGCGCTTTTCCAGCAAGGGAGATATACCCGATTTTTGATTTGTCAATTCCGAATTTTGCCATTGCGGAAATTGTGTGCCCGCCGCCTGCAAGGGAAAATGCCTTGCCCGATTCTATTGCATGCAATATTTCACGAGTGCCCAGAGAGAATTCATCTTTTTCATAGACGCCGGCAGGGCCGTTTATCACTACGGTTTTGCATGAGCGGATTATTTTTGCATATTCTGCAGCGGTTTTTGAGCCGATGTCCGCGATTGAGAGGTTGGAGGGAAGGGTTTGCGCATCTGCCTCTTTCCTCTTGCCATTGTCATCAAGCGCAACATCTGTTGGAAATTTTATTTTGCTTCCGTATTTTGCAAGCAAATCACGCGCAAGGGGCAGGTATTCGATTGCTTTTTTTTCTTTCAAAAAGTCTGTTGTCTTTCCAAGCTCCCTGCCTGATGCGAGGATAAAAAGGCTGCCTAGCACCCCGCAGGTGAGCGCATAGTCCATTGTGCCGTTTGCAAGCCGGACTTCCATGACGCCAATAGAATCCTCTGGCTTTGCGCCGCCAAGCACGAATGCGACGGGCTTTTTTGGTGATTTGAGCTTGGAGAGGGCGGCAAGCTCCGCTTGCATCACCCTGCCTGCGACGCATTTCTTTTGGCAGAAGCCTACGACAGATGCCTGCGCGCGGTGCGATACTGAAAAGCCGTCAAGCACAAAAATGTCGCAAAGCGGGGCAAGATTTTTCACTAGAATGGACTTTGCGTAGTCTTCCTTTGTTTTGAATTTTGCCTCGTCATCCAAGAAGCGCACATTGTCAAGCAGGAGGATTTCGCACTTTTTCAGCGCAGATATCGCAGCCTTTGCTTTTTCGCCGGCAACATCAGATACGAATTTCACAGGCATGCCAATTTCGGAAGAAAGCAACTTTGCATGCTGGTCAAGGTGCACGCAGTCATAGTCGCCTTTTCTTCCCTGGTGCGCGAGCACCACAACTTTTGCGCCTTTCTTTGCAATTTCAGCAATAGTTTTTGCATGCCCCGCAAGCCTGTCGCTTTTTTCCACCCGCAGCGTTTTCTCATCAACCGGCATATTGAGGTCAGGGCGCACGAAAACTGTCTTGCCTTTCATGTCAACATCGTCGAGAGTAAGCATTGCAATCACCTGCCTAGCCATTTATGCTGCAAAA
>JAGVIA010000017.1 GCA_020056305.1 archaeon
GCCTCTGTCTTTGTTTTTGGTCTGCCTCAAACTGGTCAAAATCAGAGGCGAAGGCGACCTTTAAGCTTGCAGTGTCAAAAGATGTTCGGAACTACTGAGGCTGAAGGAACACGCGGCATTATAAATTTTTATGCAGAAAGAATGATGCGTGGCAGAATATACGGATGCATACGGGCGCACGTTTCAGGCTCATGTTTCTTCTTCCGGGCAGGTTACTTATGGAGGGCAGGTCATAGGGCAGGCAAATCCCATAACACAGCAATATGTTTCCGGCGGCGGCACTATGCCTCCACCAACTCAACCAAATAGCTTAATGGAACAAATGCGCTTGGGTTTTACAGTCGGAGAACGGCAGGAAAAAGGATATTACGATAAAAATTATGAACTGACAAGCAAGTGTCAGAGCAACACGCGCCAAAAACAGAGCCGATAAACCCATATGCTATGAGTTCCATTGGCGGTATTCCGTCAATACGGGCGCAAAGCCCAGTGGAGCTTGGGGTTTATGACGGTGTGGATTCTAAGATTTCTTATGTTCCGATGCCTGTGATGATGCCAGTGCAAGAGCCGGAAAATTCAAAAACAAAAGTGGAATTTAAATCTACTTTTATTGACCCTTTATACCGTCAATCAAGCATTGAAAAATCATCAAGAATAAATTCACAATATGACCCATTTAAAACATATGAATCTTCATTAGGCGGGCAGCCGATGTATGGCAGCGTCATCCTTGTTTCAGCAAACCCTAAAAAGACGGTTCAGGTTTATACATGCGCAATCTGCGGCTATGAGATTTGGGAGGGATAGAATGATACACACGCGAGAGCATATCCAAGCCATCCAAGAATTAGGGATAGCACCAATGGACTATCTGCAAGCTGCAATGCGGAAGAAGGGGCGTTGGCTTGCGAATCTCAATGACGGCTCTTCGGTGTTAATGGATGCGGAAACCGTTGCCGTAATCCGGGAGATTTGGATGCACAAGGCATATCTGCCAATGGAAAAACCGAGGGAATATAAGAACGTGCTTGACTTGGGCGGGTGTTACGGATACTTCACAATATGGGCAAGGAAACATCTGAAATGCGAAAACATCCACATCTATGAGCCAAGCAGGAATAACCAACGCATGTTATCGGCAAACCTTTCAATAAACAACACCCAAGCAAATGTTTTCCATGAGGCGATAGGGGATGGGAAGCCGTTGCCGTTCCGCCCGTTCTCATCAATAGGCGGGCATCTGGCAAAGGATGCGTCATGGCTCGATTTTACAAAAGGCAAGCCCGCAAGGGATGACGGTTACGAAGTCGCAACCATAACCATTGACGAGGCGATAAAGCGGATGGGCGGAAGCATAGATTTAATGAAGATGGACATAGAGGGCGCGGAGCATGATGCGCTAGAGAACTGCAAATCACTCGATAAAATACACTATGCGATGGTTGAGATTCATGGGGATTCAAAAAAGATAACGGATAAAATGTTGGATGCTGGTTTCACGCATCGGAACATAACCGATATAAGAAATGTGCATCATTTTGTGATGGAGTGAAACCACGAAAAAACAGAAAAGTAGCCGTCTTTTTTCTTCTTTTTATTTTCTTATTTCGCGTCTTCCTTTGCGACGTATTTCATCATCATGAATACGACGAACGCGATTATTACGAAATCTATTAGCGCGCCGGCAAAATCGCCCACAAGCAATTTTATGGGGCCGATATCAAGGGTCGCAAGCCTCCAGTCGCCGCCAGGTATGAGCACGCTTATTATCGGCATTACGATGTCCGCAACAAGCGCCGTAACAAGCTTTGTGGCGGCCGTGCCGATTATGAATGCGACTGCAAGCCCTGCAATCTTGTGCTTGTTGAAGAAAGCCATGAATTCGCTTACAAAGCCCATTGGGACACCTCTGTGAAAGGGTACTGAAGAAGGATATAAAAGTATAACGCAGGGCGAGTTTAGGGGCTTGATCTGCCTCACTTTTTCCTTGCCTTTTTAAGAAGTTCATCTGTGGTTACGTTCTCGATTCTGCCATCTTCCCGTGTGCCCCTGCCAGTGCTGCCAAAATACCAGCTCGGGTATTTTTCTATGCGCATGGCTATGAACGCTGCATAAGTAATTGCTAGGAAAAGCGGCAGTAATCTGCTTGAATGCGAGGAGGCAAATGGCGCAAGAGCTGCTGCAATGAGAAATGAAACTGCAAACACGGCAGCCACTAAGAACATGCTGATGAAACCTTGGATTATGCCTCTTCCGTCATGGGCCGGATAAATGCGAGCCCCGATTTGCGTACCTATAATGAGGGCTGCCAAAAATCTAAAGAGATTGACATTGCCGCTGGTAGAAACGTGCAGCGCAAGGAAAGAGAAGATGGATAGAACTATCAAGCCAGAGAGGCATGCTGATAGCAGCGCATCTGCATGGAAGCTCCCCATGATTCCGCCCTTGAAAAGTTTGAGCCTTGAAGGCGGATTTCTAGCTATCTGAAAGAGGGAAATTGCAAAAGCGATGGCTCCCGTCGGGGAAATGAGATTGGTGCGGGTTGCGTCGTCTAAGCTCCAATACATTCCAAGCACAAGGTATGCAGAAATGAGGAAAATCAAGAATGGGAAGCCACTGATAATAAGCACAAACACAAAGGTTCCAATCGATAACTCGCTTATCGCCTGCGCAATTCCTTGGAGGATGAATAGCAGCATCAGCAAAAATAAGGCGATGACAGAAAGCGCAACGTAGCTGAAAATTGGCATTGCCGCAAAACTTGCAATAACGGTATCATCTGCTGCAACCGCATAGAAGCAAAGAGCGGCAAAAAGCCCAAGATATACAAGCTCCCAGTCAAATGTTTTAATGTCCACGAATTCAATTAGAGCTTTCTTTTTATTAATCTGAAGCTGTGCTTTTTTGGGCATCTTTATTAACTCCGTTTCGCATATTTCCCACGGTAAGATAGGTCGGGAGGGCAGGGGCCTCTTGTAACTGCACATCCCCTTTGGCAGGACCGAAAAGCCGGGAGCGTTTGCCCGTGCTTTGCGCAGGACTGCGGACGATTGGCGCTGACGCTATGCCTTTTCGGATGTCCTGCCATGCGAACCGGGCCAGGCCGGAAGGAGCAACCCTAAGTGTGGCATGGGCGTGCTGGGAAGATACATTGCCGAGTCAAAGCCGTTGATACCGCGCGATGTGCGACAGGCAATTCCGGTGATTCTTACCACTATTATTTCTGCTTTTCAAGTGGCAGACCCGGAAGGGATGGAAAATTCTGAAGGAATTTTCCAGATTTGGGGCGCGCAGCGCCCCAAAGAGATTAAAATTCCTCTTGGCAGATAGTAGATTGCGCTGGGGTCGCCTAGTGGTTCGTTTTTTGCAATCTGCATTTTGCAAAATGGCGCATTAAAGGGCGGCAGCCCGCTAAGCTGTTTGGCCGTAAGGCCTGCGCGAGTTCGAATCTCGCTCCCGGCGTTTTTTCCTGTTTTTTTGACTCTTTAATGCTGCCCGTTTTTAGCCGTTTTTTCTTCTTCTGATTAACGGCTCTAATGTGCTTGTAGCAGTATCAATAATTGCATCCGATGCTTTTTCCTCCACTTCTTTCTGAAGAATCTCCGAGCCAGCTTTTCCTAAGGACGTTTTGCCGGCGAGTGCTCGCTTTATTGGATCGCGATGTTTCAAGGCGAATCTGGCTGCTTCGTATGGGGGACCGTATGGAGTGCTGTTGATGAATGCTCTCGGCAGTTGCGCGATGCCTCTTTCTCCCACTCTTTTCACTAATTTGCCTAAAGGCTTGTTTTTTCCAAATGTGGATTGGTGCTTTCTCCGATGCCCATTCCTAGCTGCTTGACTGTGTCATAAATATCTGCCCCCTGAAGGGGGCAGTTTTCCTATATGAAGGACACCAGACTCATTTGGTCAAAAGTCTTTTGCACCTCCACAACTGATGTGGAAA
>JAGVIA010000006.1 GCA_020056305.1 archaeon
AGGGGTCGAAGACTCCGACTGAGGCTTTATTCTCACAAAAGTCGTAAGCAGCTTTCCCTAAGAAGAAGCTTCAGAGGCAATTTGCAACAGGCTCCTTTGAATTGAAAGCACATATTTAAATGAATAATCGCCATATAACCTCATGAATACCATCAGATACCTTGGGCATACCTCCTTTGAGATGCTCCTGGGAGATGCTATTGCATATGTGAACCCGTCCGTATCGGACACGCTCTCCGGCAACCGCCGCAAGCAGTCGTCCGCGCTAACCCCTTCCATCATCAAGCATGCCGACCTGATTTTTGTCACAAGCGAAGACGAGCAGTACTGCGAGCCTGCCCTCATAAAGGAGATTTCCGAGCGCACATTCGCAAGCGTTGTCGCGCCCAAGCCTGCCCTTGCAAAAATCGACATCTCGGAGAAATTCAAGGTTGACGTGCGCGTTGGCGACAAGTTCACCATCAAGGGAATCGACGTGGAAGTCATCCGCGCAAACCACCCCCAGTCAGCATACCCTGTCGGCTTCCTGATCAAAAAAGACGGCTTGTCCATTTACCATGCGGGCGCAACCTATGCGTTTTCCGACATGAGCAGGATACACCCGGACATCGCCCTTCTGCCGATTGGCGGCGGACAGACAATGGACACTTTTGCCGCAAACGCCGCATGCCGCGACATGCGCCCCAAATTTGCAGTCCCGATGCATTACAACACTTATGAGAAGATAGAGCAGGATGTGACTGAATTCACCTCGGACCTTGGCACCATAACACGGCCCGTAGTGCTGCGTGTCGGCGAGGCAATGCGCCTCTAAGCGCCATTCATGTTCTTTTTATTGAGGTGAGCAAATGATAACCGGAATGAGAATAGTCCACGTGGAAGCAACGCGCGAGAAGGAGGCTGAAATCGCAGGATTGAGCATCAACATCGCCCTTGACGAGGTCAAGACAACCGGAAAGCGCGTCGAGATAAAGTACACATACACTTGCACTTATTCTGAAAATGTCGGCAAGCTCATCATAAAGGGCACGCTCTTTGCGGATGAGGATGAGAACACCGCAAAAGCAATAGGCGCGTCCTGGGCAAAGGATAAGAAGCTCCCTGACGGATTTGCAGAGCTTGTGCTAAACTCGATTAATTACGGCTGCGGCACCAACGGCGTGCTCGTTGTGAGGGCTGTGAACCTATCGCCGCCCCTTGTGCCCCCGCGCATTGAAATAGCAAAGGAAGGCTCCGGGGCAAAGAGCTCCTAACTTCTTCTTTTTTTCTTTAATTTTTTTTACGGCTGCCCATCTGTTCTTCTTTTTCCTTTATTTTATCTCGTGTTTCAATTTCCACTTTCGCCCATTCCTTTTTCTTCTTCTAATCAAACTTCAATTTCCAGCCCGTCTTTTGCAATTTCTGTTTTCTTGAATATTTTCCGTGCCTGCGCCAAAAGCGGCTTAGTATCGGAATATCTTGCAGATATGTGCGTAAGCAGCAGGCATTTGGCGCCAGCTTCCTTTGCAGCCCGAGCAGCATCTGCCGTAGTGGCATGTTTCTTTTCCGCAGCCTCTTCTTTCATTTCCTCATCAAAAGTTGCATCGTGTATCAGCAAGTCCGCGCCAATGCTTGCCCCCACCACTGCCTTGCAATATATAGTATCTCCAGAATAAACAATTTTTTTGCCTTTTTGCACATACGTGACATCTGCAAGCTTTACCTTCTTCCCGCCAACCGCAAGCTCTCCCTTCTTTTGTATTTCCGTGAACATGGGCCCGCGCAATCCAGCCTTCTTTGCCTTTGCCTCAAAGAAGCGCACCTTGTCCGTTTCCTTCACCACATACGCAAAGCCCGGCATGCCATGCTCGTTAGGCACAGCATCCACTACGAATGCTCCTGCATCAAATGCCCGCCCGCCATTTCCTGCAATCTCATGTACGTCAAGCAGAATTTTCCCTTCAAACAGCCTCCTTGTGCCCGCAGGCCCGAACACCTGCACCTTATCAGTCCTGCCAGACAGCCTCAGCGTTTCCGCCAAGCCATAGAGCCCAAGCACATGGTCAAGGTGCAAGTGCGATATGAAAACAGCGCGCACCTTGGCATACGACACCCCAAAGCGCATCATCTGCCGCTGCGTGCCCTCGCCGCAGTCAAACAGGTAAACTCCCCCCTCATGCACCATGGCAACCGCGGGCAGGTTCCGATGCGCGGATGGCACACTCGCCCCGCTTCCCAATACCACTATTTTGAACATGAAAACATCAGCCGCTCCCGCATCTGTGCACTTTTTCAAACGCCGTAGCTATTTGCACAACCTATTTAATGAATAATTGCCCAACAGGAATTTTAAGCAAGTGATCTGATGAACGGCAAAATTGAAACATCTGGCATTGGCAAGCCGCAGCCAAGCGGCATTGCAGCTTCGTTATCCTCCCTGCCAGAAAACCTGATTTTTCTCGTGCCAGCCATTGCGCTTGCCATTATCGCCGCCATCCTTCTTGCAACTCCATTTTTCGTTGGCGACGAGGCGAACTACGTCAACACATTCATTGAATTTTCAAAAACCGGCAGGCCTGATGTGTACGGCGAGCTCGTTGTCAAGCCCGCAGGGATGTTTGCAATCACCTACCCCATTCTCCAGCCGCTTTTGCTGCTTTCACGGCAACTTGCACTGCCAATAGAATTCCCTTTCCGTGCAGTGACTGCAATTTTTTCCCTACTCACTCTCTATGTTGCATACCTGATTTTCCTGCACCTCTCCAGCTCCAAGCAAACAGCGCTCCTCTCCACTCTTGCATTTGCAATTGCCCCGAATTTCCTCTTTGCTGCAACCACCTATTACCCCGACATCTTCTGCATGTTCTTCCAGCTCCTTGCTTTCCTTGCCCTGCTAAAGGACGAAACGCGCAAGGGCTCTGCCATCGCCGGCCTGCTGACTGGCATCGCATTTTACATAAAACTCCAGCAGGCGTTTGTCATATTCGCCATAATTGTGCCATACCTGCTTTTGAGGAAAAACAACGAAGAAGGAGCGGAAAAAAATAGGCAGAAGCAAGCACTTTCGCTTTTGCACCTAAAAGCACTGCTCGCAAAACTGCGCCTTGATTATTTCGTATTTTCCATTTTCTTCTCCGCCATTGCATTTGCCCTAATAATCCTGCCTTACTACCCTGCACGGCTCGAACAATTCTGGCTACTTGCCCAGACAGAGCTTTTCACACGGGCAAATCTCACACTTGACGCCGGGCTTATCGCCAACAATGCGGCAATCGCGCTGATAGCAACTGCAGCATGGCTTTTCATCGCCACCATCTGCGCCATCCACGCGTTTTCCCTGCGCAAAAGCGAGGGTTTCAAATTCGAATTCGCGGAACTTGCGCTTCTCCTGCTTTTTCTTGCCGCCATGAGCAGCTTCTTCTACACTGCGATACTTTTCTTTGGCGCCTCGCTGCTCATCGGCAGAACCATGCGCTCGTTCGGGAATTTTGAGCGGGGCGTAATCGCAATGGTACTTATCTTTGCCGTCCTGCAGTCCTACTTCGTTATTGATATCCTCCTCCATCAGGATGCAAGATACGATTATCCTTCCCAAAAGTCGCTCGGGGCATTTCTTGCAGGCAAATATCCAATCACGTTTGTCACTAAAATCCCTCAAATGTCCATCTGGAAATATTACGAAGATTACTACTTGCCGCAAAATTCCCCCATGCTCCTTGCCAACATGCGGATGGCGGTGCTGCCCTACAAATTCATTGAAGAGGCGGAGCCTGGCATATCCGGCATCAGGGCAGTTTATTACAACTCGCGGCTGCAAAGAATTTCCCCCGAAATCCGCCTCGATGACAAGTACGTTGTCATCGAGCAAGAGCTGCAGCCCATCTATTCATCCGAACTTGGGCAATATGAAAAAGCCGCGCAATTTGGGGAAGAGCCAGGGTTCATTGTTTACGTGCGAAAGCAGGGCGCATAAGCAAACAGATTAATGCATGCGAACGCATGTTGGGTTGGGATAAAAATGCCAAAACCGGACATCTCCATAATCATCCCTGCCTATAATGAGGAAAAGTCTATCGCGTCGGCTATTGAAAATCTGGTTGCAGAACTAAACCGACATGGCATGCGCAAACACGAAATCATAATAGTAGCGGAAGGCGATGATGGCACTGCCTCTGCAGCTGCAAGCATCGGAAATCCTAACATCAAAGTTATGCTGCAAGCAAGTCGTAGCGGTAAAGGAAGGTGCATATCCCATGGCTTCCAAATCGCCAAGGGCGCCATATTGGGCTTTGTTGATGCAGACGAATCAATCTCTGCGTCCGATGCCGCCTCAATGGCGCTGTTCCTGAAACGGAACCACGATATAGGCGGGGTCATAGCTTCAAGAAGACTGCATTCTTCCAAAATTCTCTCCAAGCAATCCTACCTGCGCCGTTTCCTTTCGTTTTCTTTCAACATGCTGGTCCGGCTGGTCCTCAGCCTTAGATACTACGATACGCAATGCGGCGCCAAATTTTTCAGGCGGTCTGTCATAACAGGCATCCTCCCTTTTCAGACCTCTGGATTTGGGGTGGATGTTGAAATGCTGTATCGCATCCCGGCGCAAACAAAAATCATCGAATATCCTGTAATGTGGTCTAACCGCAAGGATTCCCGCCTATCTATGCTTTCAATCCCCTCAATGTTCATTGAAGTCATGCGACTGAGAAAATAGGGGCGCGGCTGGTGTTTTCATGTCTGCCAAAAAAGAATCGTCCAACTGGTGGTATGCCGCCCGCTATGAAAAAATAGTGCGCGAGGTGGGTCCGCTTTTGGGCAGCAGTTGCCTTGAAATCGGTCCCGGCAGCGGCCTTGTTGCAAGATGGGCATCGCAAAGGGCAAAATACGCTGCCATCGAGCATGACGCGGCGCAAGTGCACGCGCTTTGCAAAGCCGGCTTGAATGTGGCGGAAGGAAGCGCAGAGCGCCTCCCATTTCCAACTGCATCATTTGATTCCTTTCTTGCATTTGATGTTTTGGAGCACGTGCAAGATGATGCAAGGGCAATCTCCGAGGCATTCCGCGTTCTCAAGCCCGGCGGCTATGCGATCATATCGGTGCCAGTCTGCAAGGCTATTTTTTCAAGTCACGACATTTCAGTTTCGCACAAGCGCCGCTACGAACGTGAAGAAATCATCGCCAAATTGAAATCAGCCGGCTTCACAATCGAGCGCGGATTTTTCTGGAACGCAATTCTTTTTCCCGCAGTATACGCGCGCAGGCGATTTCTTCCGGATGCGCCGCAGCCCAAAGGCCAAAGTGATGCCCCCGAGGTTTTCTCCCCTCCACCTGCCCTAAACATGCTTCTTCTTGCCATATTGCGCTTTGAAAACTTCATCTCACAATGGCTGCAAATGCCATTCGGCTTAAGCTATTTTGTCATAGCAAGAAAACCAAGCGCGGTCAGCCATCGCAACTAAGAATTGCAGCATCCCCTACGAATTCCACTGCCATGCCAGATTTGTTTTGCTGCAAGATTCCGTAGAGATTCTCTCCCTGCTCAGTAAGGATATGGCCTCCAGCATTAAGGTTGCAAAAATCTGTTGCAACTTCCAAATCGCCACCATCAATTATCTGCTTTGAAACCTGTTTCTTGAATAAAAAGTCAGAGGTAAGGCTCTCATGGCCCGGATACGACGGCTTTCGGGTATAAAACGGAGAAATGACGGAGTTTTTGTGCGATGAAAGCACGATTCGCGCATCGCCGTCCGCCCCAATCTTCTCAAAAGCCCTGACAACATCAATATTCAAATAAGTGTATTGGTCGTCCCTTGGAGCTATCTGCGCGAGTGAAAACAAAGCTATGGAACTAAAAAGAATGATGAAAATAGCAAACCTGAATTTGCGCACGAACTGCAATATCCCGCTATTACGAAAAGTCAGGAGCACTAGCGGCGCAAGAAGGCCTATGGCGATTTTTGGCGGCTGAAGCGGAAGGTTCACACCTGGAAAAAGCGAAAAGAAAAAGATAAGCGCAAATACGGCAATGGCCCAAATTTCAAGAAGTAGCAAGTCGGGGTTGCGATTCAGTGCCCTGGCAATGTTTTTCATCCCATAGACAGCTGTAATTGAAAATGGCAAAAGACCGATAAAAATAAGCAACACCATTGCCTCGGGAAACCTGCCCGCAAGCCACGCCATATGCTGGTTTGAAGAGCCAGTTTGGAAAACAAACAGCAAAACCGAAAAGAGCACTGCAGATATGGCGCAGGCAATCATGGGGGTATTGGAACCATCCTTGTTTGCCAAAAGCAAATATCCAATCAAAACAACTGGGAGATAAGTGATCGAATATGGGTGCGAAAGAAACAGCAGAACCAAAGAGGCAAAAAGGAGCACGCCGTTTGTCAAGCTCCACTTTTGGAGCGCCAAGTAGAAAACTGCGATTTGCAGGAAAAGATGCGCAGCCATGGTCGAAGTAAGATATGCGGCAGAAAATGGCGTTATTTCTGCGACAAAAAATGCAAATGGGCTGACGAAAAGAGCAATAATATAGACCGTCAGTTCCCCATCCTGCCCCGATAGGTAAACCACAACGAATTTCTGCAGCATAATCAGATAAAGGAGGAAAAAAATAATTCTGAAGAGGATTTCCACAATCCAGTAATCGAATCCGAAATCCATAACAACGCTTTCAAGGAACAAAACCGGGTTGAAATACTGAATGGTGTTTTTGTCGGCGCTATAAAGGTTTTCCGCAAGGCGCCCCTGCATGTACTGCCCGATCCACATCCTATAGGAGTGGCTGTCCTGGTTCACAGCCGAATACCCGAGAAAGGCGTGGCCTGGGGGCGTGTTTAAAAAATGGAAAATCTGGACGCCTGCCACAACCAGGGAAAAAATCAAAAGCACTACGAGGGCACTTCGCATAAGATCTGCAGTATTACACTCCCTCCGCCTGCTTTTAATCCTTGTTTTCCAACTAAACGCGGTGATTCTTATGGCAGACCTAAAACTTCTCTCAAAGCTCTCCGAGGCATTCGGAGTTCCCGGCAACGAAGAGGAAATTTCCGGCATAATGGAAGCCGAATTCAAGAAAGCCGGCTTGAAAACAGAGCGCGACCGCATAGGCAACGTCATCGCATATGGCGCTGGCGCAAAAAAGAGCCCGCTCATGCTTGGCGCGCACATGGACGAAATCGGCCTCATGGTGAAATTTATTTCGGATAAGGGGTTCATCCGCTTCATAAAAATAGGCGGCATTGACAATCGCATCCTGCCAAACCAGCGCATTGTCATCCGCACCAAGAAAGGCGGCGTGCCAGGCGTAATCGGCTGCAAGCCCCCGCACCTGCAAAAAGAAGAGGAGACAAAATCCGCAATCGAATGCAAGCACCTCTTCATAGACGTTGGCGCAAAGGATGCAAAAGAGGCGGCTGCGCTTGGCATTGAGATTGGCGACCCGATAGGGTTTGCCATGCCACTCACGGTTCTGAACAAGAATCTGATAACTGGAAAGGCGCTTGACAACCGCATCGGCTGCTACATCCTCCTCCAGCTTGCAAAAACGCTCAAGCACAAAAACATAATTTTTGTCGGTACGGTGCAGGAGGAAGTTTCCACATTCGGCAAGGGCGCTGCAATCGGCGCCTACAACCTCTCTCCTGTGGCATTCATCGCAATCGACACCACCATTGCAGCAGACCATCCCGAGACAAGCGAGGATGAATCTGCAATTGCACTTGGCAAAGGTCCGGCAATAGGGCTCGTTGAAGCCGGCGGGCATGGCAACATGGCGGACAAGGCGCTTGCAGCATCAGTGCTCTCGCTTTGCAAGAAGCACAAAATCCCCCATCAGCTTGAAGTAATAGATGGCGGTGCAACCGATGCCACGACAGTATACAATGTGCGTGGCGGCATCCCGTCAATTGCAATCTCCGTCCCTGCCCGCTACATTCACTCAAACGTGTCAGTATGCAAGCTTTCTGACATTGAAAAGACGCAGGAGCTAATGGAAAAAATAGCGGCAGCAGGCATCAGATAGATAACGTTTAAATTTCCGTCATTCATCTAAGCTGTATGGCAAGGCATTACATTGCATTCTTTCTCCTGCTTGCGCTTACTTTCTCCTTTGCGCAATCATTCACCATAAATGCCACTCCGATTTCAGACCTCGTGCGCATCGAAACCGACCTGAACCTCACAAGCGTCATCCCGTCCTACAATTACGAGAAGCAAATCAATGTTTTCTGGAACATTCCCGACTCTGCGCTGCCAAACATACAAACCGAGGCAATAACCGTTTATGTGACTGCGAAGACAGACGCAAAAGACGGCATCTCATTCTCCAAGGATGGAAAGCAGTCAAAAGAGGCATCGGCAACGCTCATCTGCTTCATCCAGAACGGCACTTGCGCTCAAAACTCGACTCTCAACGCAACATTTGCCGTCATCATCTCCGCAACCGACTCCGGCGCAGCAGGCGGCATTTCCATAAACGCCTCAGTAATGCCCCAGAAAAAGCAGGAGGAAATCGCCTCTCAGGCAGCCGGGCTTGTGGACGAGATAAGCAACCGCGCAAGCGAGTACATGGGCGGCAACAACTCAAGCGCGCTTCCATGGCAGGCGCAAGGCAAGCCAGCAGGCGCCCAGCCACCCAAAGAAGAACCGGGGGATGCAATAGAATTCCTGCAGCAAAATCCAGTGCTCTCCCTCACCGCGCTTGCAATAATAGTCGTTGTGACGGGCGCATATCTTCTTAGAAGCAGGGATTAGGAAAAGAAAAACAAGCAGCCACACATGCGCTTAGGCAACTCTCTTGCCGGGAAGGCCGGACCTTGCCGCAGTTGAAAATTCCACGTGCGGCATTGATGCCCTGCGCACAAGCCCGACGGGTTTTTGCAGCCCATCTTTCCAAATGCTGCGCAAGCTCTCTGCCTCCATAACGAGCCCTGCAGCCGACAGCCTGCAAAGCACTTTTCCATCCGGCTCCGAACCGTTTTGTATGCGCTTCTTTTCGCCTTCAATAAGCAGCCCGCATGCTTTCTCTGCTGTCAAATGCTTTTTTGCAAAAAGCATGGAAAGAAGCTCCTCTTGCGCATCCCCGTACCTCCTGCCTGCCCTCATCTCCAATTCCACTGCATGCGCGCCAAATCCCGCCTTGCGCATTTTTTTCACGGCGCCGCCGTCAAGCGCATTTCTCTTTGCCTCTTCCAGCGCAATCGGCATCAGAAGCGCAAGTGCAGCATGCGCTGTGAATTTGTGGTCGGACAAAAGCAAGTCGCAAAGCGCCGGAATTGCGTATTTTCCGTACGTCTCAAGCGATTCGGCAACCTCTTTGCGCACTTCTGGCTCGTCCGCAATCCGCTTGCCAAGCTCCCCGCACACGAATTCTGCATGCGCGCCGCCGCACTTTTCGCTTTTCAGAAGCGCTGCCGCCATCTGCCTCACGTTCGCATCTCGGCCGTGCCGCAGGACCGCAACAACTACTGCCAGATAAATCTGCAACGCCGCAACGTTCCCATTTTCAGCCGCCTTTTGCCGTGCTGCAAGCACATCTGTGAGGGGCACCAGAAGCTCATTCTGATCCAGGAGCGGCGCAATTTTCAGGTAAAAGCGCGATCGCACCCCTGCATCGATTGTGCCTGAGAAGATTATCCGTTCGACCATTCCAATTGAGAGCCGCCTCTGGTGCGGTTGCAATGCGAGCTTTGGCAGCATCTCCGTCAAGATGCGTTTTTCGCCATCCATATGGCTTGCCCTATAGGGTATCTCTACCTTCCCTGTCCGCACGATTTCAGTTTCGAATGGAAACAACCTGTGCAGGATGCCATCGTCCGCATCCGCAATCAGCTTCGCTATCCCGGGCAAGTCAAGTTCAGAGATGGCGCTTGCTGCGGCGAATAAATCCGGATGTAAAAATGCGTCTATCCTCGCCGCAAGGCGCGAAAACATATTCTACCATATGTATAAAACAAGTTAAAAAGAATAATGCGGCATCCTGCCTGCCTTTTTAAAAAAATTGGGACGCCGGCCGCTGTTCGGCCGGCGCATTTCCTTAAAAACATTTGGAAAGGGAGCCTTTCCAAAATTTTGCAGCTTCTCCAAAGCTGCAAACAATTTAGGCATTCTTTAGCTTCGCCTTGTAGACGTAGCCATCCTTCCCAAGGTAGTACATGAAGCCCTTCTCCTTGGAAATTTTCTCATTGGAGATTTTCTTCTTCCGGCCGCTTTTGTTGTGCTTCATCGGCGCAGCCCAAACATAGCCGTCCTTCCCGATGTAGTACAGGTAGCCGTCCTCCCTCTTTATTTTCTCAGATCCAACTTTGCTTCCCATTCAAAAACACCTCCACAAAAGTCACGTCGGTAATACGACGATTCAATTTTTAAACCTACCCCCAGTTTCTACGTCGGAAGACGAAAAACGGCAAAAAAGCTTATTAATGCGGAATCAAAAGCGCCGTGGAAAAACGGGATTTTTATGCTGAAAAACAGCTAAAACTGCCGTTCAATTTTTTCCTACCGCTATTTCGCCAGTTTCTTCTCCATTTTCTCTTCGGGCACGCCTGCTATGTACGCGGCTTCCGCCGCCTCAAGGCCAATCAGCGACGCCGTTCCTGCGGCATCCTTTTCCACAAGCATCTTTAGCAAGGGCAAGTAGCATCCAGCCTCCTTGCCTGAGCAGTGCGCGAATTTCGCAATTTTCAGAAGCGTCGCCTTGCGCTTTGCGCGCCCGCCTTTTGTTGTTCCCATTGCCCGCATGTATGACGGGTATGCATACGCCGTGAATTTTCTGTAAGGCTCCTTTTTTGCAACCGACACGCCCGCGCTCATCAGGTCAGAAGAATAGCGCAAAAAGCCCCAGTATTGCCGCTTGCGGATCCTTCCATCAAACACATCCGCGCGCGAGAGCGACTCAAATGCCCCCGCAATCTCATCCGGCTTCTCGTATTCTGCGGGGATATTTTCCGCAATCCAAAGCTTGAGCGTGTCATGGTCAACGCCCGCATCAAATGCCGCCTGCCTTGCTTCCTTGTATTTTTGGGTCTTCAATATCGCCCTTACAACTTCAAACACGTTCTTCTCCCGCTCGCGAACAGAAGAGTGGCTGCGCCCCTGCAGGTCGTTTATCGCTGCGCGGACATCCCCGCCCGCGCCCTCTGCTATTTTTGCAATATCCGCATCGGCGATTTCCAATTTTTCCGCCTTGGCAATTTTCGATAGAAGCGACGCAATCGACGCCGGATTCACCTTCTTGAATTCGATTTTCTCGCAATGATCCCGCAGCGGCGCAATCTTCCTGTCATAGCGGTCGCGTGCGGTAAGCACAATCGGATTTCTTGCGGAAGAAAGCAGCCTTGCAATCGCGCTGCCCCCGCCAAAATCCCCATCGCCAAGCTCGTCCACGTCATCAATGAGAATCATCCGCATGCCGCCGAAAATAGTGCGCTGCCCCTCGCTTGCCATGCCCAGCCTTCCAATCGCATCCGAATTCCTTGCCTGGCTGGAATTTAGCTCAAGTGCGTCCCAGCCAAGCTCAAGCGCAATCGCGTGCGCAAGCGATGTTTTTCCGGCTCCTGTGCTGCCCCAGAGCAATAGCGGTTTTTGCGCCTTGCCCCTGTCCCATTCAAGCGCCCAGCGCCTGACTTTCTCAACCGCGTCCTTGTTGCCGATCACCTCTGCTGTTTTCTTTGGTGAATATTTGCTGCAAAACATCATTTTCTCGCCTGCCCGTAGGTGTTGTTTTTCGGCGTTTGAGGTTTTAAATAATGCCTCCCAAACCAATGCATGCAGCATGTGCACAACACCCTCTCGCGCAAACTCGAGGAGTTCAAGCCACTAAAAGAAGGAAAAATCGGGCTTTATGTATGCGGCGTCACCCCGTACGACCACCTGCACCTGGGGCATGCGCGGACATATGTGGCATTTGACATAATCCGCCGCTTCCTTGAGTTTTCAGGCTACACCGTAATGCACGTGCAAAATGTCACGGATGTTGATGACAAAATAATCCGGCGCGCAAAGGAAACAAAACAAAATCCGCTCGAGCTCTCAACACATTTCGACATCCTATCCCGGCAGCAGCTTGCCGCCCTTAATGTCCTCCCCGCACACCACTACCCCAAAGTCACGCAGCACATCCCGCACATAATCAACTTCATTGAAAAACTCATCTCGCGCGGCTTTGCATACATCGCAGAGGATGGAGTCTATTTCGAGGTTGCAAAATTCCCCCCCTACGGCAGGCTCTCCGGGCAGGATCTTGCAGAAATCCGCCGGGGCGCGCGAATCGAAGTTAATGAGAAAAAGAAAGCCCCTGAGGATTTCGCGCTCTGGAAAGCCGCAAAAGAAGGCGAGCTTTGCTTTGGCAGCCCGTGGGGGGCAGGAAGGCCAGGCTGGCACATCGAGTGCAGTGCCATGGCAGCAGAATACCTGGGTCAGACAATCGATATCCATGGCGGCGCGCGCGACCTTATTTTCCCGCACCACGAAAACGAGATAGCGCAGTCAGAGTCCGCATCCGGCAAGCAGTTTGTGCGCTACTGGATGCACACCGGCTTTCTGACCGTGAATGGGGAGAAGATGGCAAAATCACTTGGGAATTTCGTGACAGTATCAGATGTGATGTCGAAATTTGACAAAAACGGCATACGGATGTTTTTCTGCCAGACGCACTACACAAGCCCGATAGATTACTCCGAAGCGTCGCTTTCCGCATCACAGCAGGGCGTGAACTCGCTTCTTGGCACGCTTGATCGCATTGAAGAGAAAATCGGCGGGAATAAAAAAGCAGGCAAAAAAGCCGCGAAGGAATCCGGAGAAGCGCAGGGCGCTCTTTCCAAAACCTCGCAAAAATCGCTTGCCGATTTCATCGCGTGCATGCAAAATGACTTTGACGTGCCAAATGCCATTGCCTTCCTCTTTGCCCTGTCTGATGCTGCCAACCGGGAGCTTGCTTCCAGCAATCCTGACGCAGGCGGCCTTTCCGCTGCAATGGAAGCAATGCAAAAAATGCTTGGGATACTCGGCATTGAGAAAATAGAAATCCCGCTTGCAGCAAAAGAGAAAGAGCTCGCGTCCCTTGCAAAAAAATATGGAATAGCGGATTCGGATGCAAAAAGCGCGGATGAAATCGCCGCTCTGCTCCTCAATCTGCGCTCTGACATGCGCACACGCAAGGACTTTGCGGCATCTGACACGCTGCGCGCAGATCTTTCTGCAATTGGAATTGCCCTTGAGGATGCAAAAGACGGCAAGACCCGACTCAAAGTCGTGAAATAAGCCTAATCAAACGCCTGCTTTGAAACTTTTATGAACACCAGCTGCCCAGCTTTGCAAAATGCAAGCACCAGCTCCTTTCTAAGAAGATGCGCAACTGAAATTTTCTGCCATAGCGTTGCAAGGTCAGCCTTCCATTTGCCATCAAGCACAAAAATCACGTGCTGCGCCCTGCCTTCCTCCCTACCGATGCCCCTCTCATAGACACGCAGAACATCCTTTCCCGGCCCAAAGCGCACCACCTGCCCATTTTTGCGGAAATGCGAGTACACTGCAAGCAGGCATGGGAAATTCTTATCTGACTTGCAGGAAAT
Organism: archaeon; assembly: GCA_020056305.1. Lineage (GTDB taxonomy): Archaea > Micrarchaeota > Micrarchaeia > Anstonellales > Anstonellaceae > JAGVIA01. The sequence goes on from JAGVIA010000006.1 coordinate 13,551, forward strand.
TTTTGCAAGCGCCGCAGCATCGAGCTTCTTGCCGCCTTTCTCGACGCCTATCGCGCCCCTGCCAAGAAGGAAGCATGCCTCTGCAGGGTGCAAAAAAAGTCCGCTGCCATTGCCGTTCCTGCCAAATCCAGCCTCGCGCAGCCGTGCCACAGCGTCAGTGCCCTGCTCAACGATGCCCTCTTTTTTCAAAAGTGCCATATCATCAGCGCAATTAAATATGTCGGATACAACAATAAAAATAGGTGTTTTATTGCAGCTTTCAGTCACCATCCAAACGCGCGACCGCCCCCAGGCGCTGTCAGCATGCCTCTCCTCGCTTGCCGCCCAGTCTATGAAGGATTTCGAGGTTGTGATATGCGACGATGGCAGGCAGACATCGCTCCCAATTGTGGAGGAATTTTACACAAAACTCAAGACAACTTACATCCGCGGCCAGCCAGTTTCGCTCTCTGCAGCAAGGAACGCATGCATCAAGGAGGCGAAGGGCGACTACCTGGCTTTCATTGACGACGATGCCATCGCGCCTGTTGATTGGACGGGCAAAATCACGCAAAATTTCACAGGCAAAAAGATATTCGCCCTAGGCGGAATGGCCTATCCTGCCATCGCCGCAAACAAAATAGGGCAGGCGGCATCGTTTCTCTCCTCCGGCGAAGACGCGCCCAAGACCGATTCCCAAACAGCATTTTGCATCCGCTCCTGCAACATGGCATTCAAGAAGACTGCGTTGCTGCGCGCAGGCATGTTTGATGAAAAGCTCGAAAACACCGAGGGCACTGACATGGCGCTGCGCCTCTACCGCATGGGGTTTTCCATTTTCTTTGACCCACAGCTTTCAATAACACGTAGCCAGAGGAGCACACTTGGCGGCATTGCAAGGCAGTTCTACCGCAATGGCAAGTCGCGCGTCGCGCTTCTCTCCAAATTCGGATTGGAGGAAAAAACAAAAACCGACGTGGCAGTGATGCTTGCCATGGCAGCATTTGCGCTGTCAATCCCGTTTTCGCTTTTCTTTTTCGCGCCCGTAATCTTCCTTGTTCCCCTGCTCCTTGTTTCGCGTGCATTTCTCTCGGCTATAATTCTATTGGCAAAAGGAAAATCAAATCTTTTCATCCAGCTTTTTGGGGCATGCCTTGTGCAAGACAGCTCATTTCTTGCGGGCTTTTTTGCCGGCCTTCCAGCCGCGTTTTCCATGTGGCGCGCCGGCATTCCTGGCAACCCCTAACAGATATTCCCTGTATTTGCGCATGCTTGCCTCCAAATCAAATTTCCTTGCAATCTCAAGCGATTTTTTCCCAAACTGCTCCATCTTCTGGGAATTGAGCAAAAGCCAGCACACCCTCTCACCCATCTCTTCTTCGTTCTTTGCCAAAAAGCCGTTCTTGCGATCCTTCACCGCCTCCCCTGCAATTCCGACGTCAAACGCGACTATTGGCAAGCCGTGCGCAAGCGCCTCGACTATGGAGAGGCCAAAGCCCTCATATTTTGATGGGCATACGTAGATGTCTGATGCGCAATAGGCGGCATTGATGCCATCCTCCGAGAACTTCCTTGCCAAAAAATACTTTGGAAGGCTTTCCGCCTCCCCTCCTGCGCAAATAGCGTTTATTTTGGCGCTTTTGGAGATGTTCCTGCAAAGCCGCTCAAATATGTCAAATCCCTTCTCTCGCGTAGGCCTGCCGACAAATAGAAGCGTTGGTTGGTCCGGCAGGCCGAGTGCGGCCCGCGCTTCTTGCTTCTGAATCCTATGCGGCGCGGCTACGCCGGGCTCTATGACCTGTATATTGTTTTTTGAAATGTTGTAAAAACCAGCTATTTCGTCTTTCGTCCTTTTTGAGACGGCAATGATAGATTCACAATTTTCGCATCCAATTCTTTCAAGCGACTCTATGACTGCCCCGCCATAGAGGTTTGAAAAGCCGCTGCGGACTGCCCGCGTCGATGAAACCTGGCCATGAGCAGTGCTGTGCATTATCACAACGCGCTTTTTCCTAGGGTATTTCAGCGCCAGTGGCGCAGCCACGCCGTTGCACACATACAAATCGTATTTGTCCTTCGGGGCAGCGCCAAGGAGACGAAGAAGCATGAGCCCCTTCTCATTTTTCAAGTATTTTTTCCAAAACCCAACTTCGTCCTTCCCGATAGAAAGGACATCCACAATGTCCCCCTTTTTTCTAAGATAATCCGCTATCTTCCTTGTGAGCCTCTCGACTCCCCAATCAAGCGAAAGCGGGAACAGCGTTATGAAAAGTATCCTCATTTCCTCCCCCCTATCTGCAGGCAGCGCATCTTTGCTACGGGCTGCAAGGCTTCTTTCCCGTGCAAAGTTAATATTTCTTTCAAATGCCATCCCACAACAACTGCGGGTGCGCGGGATTCCGCATCAGCCATGACGAAGCGCACCCGCCTAAAGCCAGTGCGTGCACATGAGGGCTTTAGTTGCCTAGGCGCGGGAAACCCAATGCCTTCAGGCATTGGATGAAAGCGCCCCAGTCTTATTCTCAAAAGAAGATTTCTTGCCAGCAGGGG
>JAGVIA010000060.1 GCA_020056305.1 archaeon
CAATTATACGAACCCTGCGGCTCCCTGTCTTGCCATTGACAATCAACACAGCCCCGTAATTGTCGAACTGGACGTTCCTGAGCTTGAGGTATAGCAACTCACCGATTCTGCATCCAGACTCGTATAATAGCAAAATAAGCGCCTTGTCGCGCGAATTGGTAGTAGAATTGGCAAGGGTTTGGGCTTCCTCAACAGTCAGCAATTCCTCGGGCAGCTTGTGCGCCTTGTTGTTCAGCTTCGGCTTAAGCCACTTGATAACCTTTGGGAACTCCTCATCCTTGCCTTTGAGCCATTTGTAGAACATTTTAAGGACTATTTTGAAATCGTATTTTGTGTATTCAGAGTAATTCTTGGAGTCGATATCTGTAACCAATCGAATCAGGTCGGTCTTTGTGGCAGTCGAGAAATCCTTGTTGAGCCACGCAGCCAGCAAGCGCACGCAGTACATGCACTTCACGACGCGGAGCTTGCCCGAACCTTTGGCAAGCCTCATCCGGGCGAAGTTCTCAATTTGCGTTTTGGCTTTAGCGGGCAAAGTGGAAGCCTTCAATCTTCCCAGCTCCTGCTCGAAATTGGTCTGCGATTTGTACATTGTATATTCGTTCATAGCGCCTGCCTCGTGCACGCTCGAAAAAATGAGCGAGCACTCGGTGTCCTGCTCGAGGTTCTATATATAGTTAGCTGAGGTGGCTTGCCGCTGCCCACCTCGTAGAATGACTAAGTGGAGTTAGGTGATTGACTGGGAGCCAGCCGTAAGACTAGTGCATGATGCTAGATGCAGGGGGAGAGATTTGAACTCTCGAACACCTAAGTGACAGGATGTCTCACCCCAAATTGATTTTCTTTGGGGGTGAAACCCTCAGCCCCTTTCTTTTAGGAAAAGAAAGGGGATATGGGTTCTGAGTCCTGCGCGTTTGACCAAGCTTTGCTACCCCTGCAAAAATTCATGTAATTTCGAAAAAAGCTCACGCTTTTTCCGATTAGATTTTTCGATGGGCGCATTCAATTGCACCTTGCACATCGAAAAATGCTCGCAATTTTGCTACGCAAAATCTGCGATGGGGCCGCTGAGATTTGAACTCAGATCACTAGGTCCCGAACCTAGTAGCATACCAGGTTAGCCCACGGCCCCAAGGTAGCGTATTTGGAGCGACTAACCTTAATAAAACTGCCAATCGCTATCATGTGCATGCTTACTGAGGCAAAAGAGGAGCTTGCAAAGGCACTTTCTGTAGCGGTGCAAGTGGGCGAACAGGAGGCGCTTGCCAGCATCGAATACCCAAAGAACGAATTTGGCGACCTTGCATCCACAATCGCATTCTCCCTTGCAAAAGCGCAGAAGAGAAATCCAGTGCAGATTGCAAATGAAATCGAGGCTAAAATAAAGCTCCCCCCAGCATTTGAAAAGGCAGTTGCAACCGGCCCGTACCTGAATTTCTTTTTCTCAAAGGAATTTTTTGCAAAAATTGCAAGTGCGGCAGCATCTGCAAAAAAGAAACTGGCAAAAAAGAAAAAGGAAAAAGTTCTCATTGAATTCCCATCAGTGAATCCCAATAAGCCCTGGCACATGGGGCATTTGCGAAACGCGCTCCTTGGCGATTCGGTCTCCCGCCTCCTTGAACACGCTGGTTTTGTTGTCGAGCGCGAGGATTACATAGACGATTTGGGTTTGCAGGTCGCGCAATCATTCTGGGGCTATAAGAATTTCCCTGAAAAGCCCCCTTCAAATGAAAAGTTTGACCACTGGCTTGGCAAACAGTACGTAAAGGTTTCCGCCGAAGCTGAAAAGCCTGAAATAAATGAGCAGGTGCGAAAAATCCTTCACGAAATGGAAAAGGGTGGAAGCAAAACCTCAAAAGATGCGCGCGCCCTTGTTGAAAAATGCGTTCTTGCGCAATACCAAACGTCATTTGCATATGGCATTTTCCACGACGTGCTCATTTTTGAATCTGATATCGCGCATGTCATTTTCAAGGAAGGCATGGAGCGCATCAAAAAATCCGACAGGATTGTGCAGGAGACGCAAGGCAAGAATGCAGGCTGCCTTGTGGCAAAGATGTCCGGCGCGGAATTTGAGGGGATGGAAAACCCGGACAAGATACTCATACGTTCAGATGGCACAGCCACATACACTGGCAAGGATGTCATATTCCACCTCTGGAAAGCAGGCTTGCTGAAAGGCGATTTCGCATATTCCGAATTTGTTTCGCAGCCAAATGGAAAGATGGCATACAAGAGCGCAAATGGCGGAAAGAAAATGAAATTCGGCAATGCAGACATCCTCGTAAATGTCATTGGCATGGAGCAATCATACCCACAAAAGGTTGTCGCACAGGTCGTGCACATGGTCGCAGAAGAGGGCAAGAAGAAGCCGCAACTTGTGCACCTTGCATACGAGCATGCGGCGCTTCCTGACGTGAAATTCTCTGGCCGGGAAGGAACCTGGATCGGCTACACTGCTGATGAATTGCTCGCAGAAGGCATTAAGCGAGCAGCCGAAAAGATAAAGCCGGAAATAACCGGCACGGAGCGCGAAAAAATCGCATCAGCAATAGCATCCGGTGCAATCCGCTTCTCATTCCTAAAGACATGCGCTGACAAAAAAATCATTTTTGAATGGGACCGCGCTCTCTCGATGGAGGGTGACTCTGCCCCCTATGTGATATATGCGCACGCGCGCTGCGGGGGCATCCTCGAAAAAGCGGCAGGCCGCACATTCGGTAAAGCAAATGGATATGCCTACTCGAAGGAGGAAATGGCGCTTCTCAAGAAAATCCTGCAATTCGATGAAACGACATCGCGCGCCGCAGAAGAATACAGGCCCCACATGCTTTGCGATTATCTGCTTGACTTGGCATCCGCCTTCAACAAATTTTACACTACCTCGCCAATTCTTGCCGAAGGCATTGATGAAAACACTGCAAGCGCGCGCCTGGAAATAGTAAAGGCTACAAAGAAAAAGCTTGCAGATGGATTGGAATTGCTGGGCATCAAAGCACTAGAAAAGATGTAAGTGGGGCGCAGCGAATCGGGCGCTCTTGAAAAGATGCGAAGGAATTTATCAGGCGCACCCGCAGCTGCTTCAACAACTCACGCGTATTTTGCATAAATGCTGTCACACCCTTCTGGCGTTCCCCATAATTGAGGCGTGATGAATATCTTGAAATATCCAAGCAGGGGAATGCGCAAAATCACTTTTCCTTTCAGCTGCTCCTTTGCAACCGGCCCGTTGCCCATTTCAAGCGAATAGCTGTATGTTTGCATGTCAAACACGGGGTTGTTGTCCCCTTTTGACAAGTAGTATATTTTGCCTTCATCAGTCTTTATCGCCACAAACGCCCGGTGTATGATATCGCCAGTCCTTGAATAAAGCTGGTCTTTTGGCGACTCAAACACAATGGTGTCCTGCGAATATTGTGAAATGACTTTTCCAGCATACTCAACGCTCTCCACGCACGGTCCCTGCGCAGTCTGACCGCCGCCCAAATATTTGAGCCCGCAGCTCTTGTATTGGAATTTGAGCGGCCCGTTGTATTCTGCAAACCCTTCAGGCTCTCTCAAAAATTGGCAGCATATGTCATCTGCTTTCTGGTTGCAATACTGGTTTGCGCCCATGCCGCTTTTTGAAATCTCATTCGAGCAATATGCAAGCATTGAGCCCAACACACCCAGCTCGCCTCCATCGTAAACAACTCGCGCATCATTGCTTATTTTGTCAAATTCACTCTGCGGCATTTGCATTTCCTGCGCATCCACCGTCCATCCAGCAAGAAGCACCATGTCGCCTCTCTCAAGGTTCGGAAGCATTGAGCAGGAGACAACGGCATTTATTGGTCCCGGTGTTTGCAAAATGAAACCGCTTCCAAACCACACCACCAGTGCAACACCTATGGCAATAGCAGTATTCTTGAGCTCGCTTTTTAGGCCCCCTTCCTTCACGCCTCCGATGAACTCAAACACTACTGCAAGCACAATGAGTATTGCAATTGCAAATTCAAGAAGCACGCTTTTAGTGAATAAAAATAGCAAAAAAAGAGCCGCAACAGCGGCATAGAACCACTTGCTTTGGAAGAATTTCTCAACAGAGGAGGCAATATGCCGGAACTCCTTCTTTTCCCCCTCCATTTTCTAGCCTCTAAACCATCACTTTACTTCTTCTTTAGCGGCTTTGCGTCCTTTATCTCCTCGCGGAACTCATCCGCGCGCTTGCGCAATTTCTTTACTGCCTCACGAAGCGCCGCAATCGGGCTTCCCTCTTTTGTGCGTATCATGATGCGCGGGATGCCCACCTGCGGGTGGTCAATGTAATATGCGGCAAACTCGACTTTCTTGTCCTCAAGCAATATGTCGCGAAGAGCGTTAAGCAGGCTGTGCTCCTCGCCCTCGACGGCAATCTCGACATAATCGTCCTCTTCCTTGACAATTTTAAGTTTCATCCAAACGCCCTCCGAAATCAGTCGAACGATAATCAGAAGAAAGCTTCCTGTTCTCGTGGTTCTCGCACTTCGGGCACGAGAGCACTGCGGATTCGAGCTTGAGCGCCGTCCTGCACTTGCTGCAGAACGCCTTTAGCACCCCAAGCTCCTTGTCCTCAATAGTAAGATGTATCTCCTCGTTGCGTATTTCCGCAACGCGAGCGCGTATGATGTCCCCGATTTTAAGCTCGTCGCGCACGTTCTTCACAAACCCCTGCTTAATCCTTGATGCATGCAACACTGCATAATCGCTTGTAGTCACAAACCGATGCGTCTGCGTGTCCTCGGATGCGACTGAAATAAGTGCAATGGGCTCGACAATGTTCTCTACAACGCCAATGATGGTGGTGCCCGGCTTCATGAGTGCCACGTTCATCCTGCCAAGCGTCTCAAACGTCGCCTTTTCATTCTTGCTCTCACCAGCCATGGCAGAGCGTATTGCGCCTGCCTCGGCATAAGCTCCGCTGCCTGCGGCGCCCTCTTCCTCGGCACCAAGAAATGAGCCTGGAACTACAAAGTCTCCCAAAAAATCGCCGTTCTCAGAATAAGATTTTGATATGTGCATTTTCCACAGGAAAATGCATCAGACATCGCCCCTCTAGGCGATGTTGAATTTATGCCATATCAATATTTAAATAACTTCTGCACTCCTTTTCACTTACAATTTGATGATACTATGGCGGCTCCAAAGAAGATAAAACTAGTGCTTTGCATCGACCGCGACAACGACCTGTTCGAGAAGGCAGGCATTGCCGGGCCAGTGATAGGAAGGGAGGCGAACCTCAACGCCGCAATCAAATTCTCCCTTGCCGACCCTACAGAGCCTGATGCAAACAGCATCTACAAGGCAATTACAGTATATGACTCGCTCTCAAAGGAGCACAATTGCGAAATCGCAACGCTCACCGGCAACAAGGGCCTTGGCTACCGCGCCGACAAGGAAATATCCGAGCAGCTTGAGCGCGTGCTTGCCGAATTCCCGGCAGACTCCTGCGTGTTCGTGTCCGACGGCGCGTCAGATGAGCAGATAATGCCAATCATCCGCTCGCGGCTCAAGATAGACAGCGTGGAAATACTTGTCATGAAGCAGGCAAAGGAGCTTGAGCAGACGTATTTTGTCATCCTCGAAAAGCTCAAGGACCCCTATTACGCCCGCCTGATATTTGGCATTCCCGCACTCATCCTAATTCTTTTTGCAATAACGCGCTACCTCAATTTCGGCATCGAGTCCCTTGCGCTTCTGATTGGCGCATATCTGATGCTCCGCTCGTTTGGCGTGGAGGAATGGCTTGCAGGAATCATAAGCCGCTTTGAATTCTCAGTCGAGCGCATCAGCCTCATCGTATATTTCGGCGCCATCCCAATTTTCTTGGCATCCCTCTGGTTTGGCTACCAGGCATATGCGGCGGGGAGTGCCAGCCAGCTTGACTTTGTCAAGATGTTCGCAAAAGCAACAAAGAGCGTGCTTGTCGCGCTTCCCTGGGCAGTGCTGCTCATTATTACTGGCAAGGTAATCGATTTGCTCAATGTGAACAGGCGGGTTGACCTGACGCGCTACGGCCTCTATGCGATTTCCACAGTGCTATTCTGGCTGATTTTCTCAGTCGCCGCAGACTGGGTGCTAAACGATGCGCCGCCCTACGTGTCATTTGGCGATTTCGCGTTCACAATACTCGCAAGCATCGTAATCGCTTTCTTCTCAATACAGATAATGCGCGGAATAAAGGTGAATGCAATAACGCATCTCAAGCTTGACAACAAGGAGATATTTGAGGAGTCCGGGAGCTATGTCGGAAAGGTGATGGGCGTGGATGCGAAGAATTCCTCCCTTGTTGTGCGCTCCCCGCTTGGGCAGCGCCTCACAATCGGGCTTGACAGCGTGACAAGTGTTGGCGACAGGATAATGGTAAGGTACTGATTATCTGCCACCCAACTTTTTCTCCCTAGTTCCTAAGGGACGGATTGGCAACCAGATTGTATGCCATCTGTGCCGGGTCGTGCACCCATTTTGCACTCCCAGAGCTCGGAACGCCATTGAACATGGATGCCATGTAGTCTCTGTATGCATCCCGCGTATAATCGTAATATTTCCCAATCGCCCCTCCCCAAGCCCGCATCCGGGAAGCAGGGATGTCATCAGTTATGATGCTCCCGCCCCGTATTTGCATTATTGCGAATTCAAGGAGCGTAAGCTTGCTGATATCTGTCTCGCCCCTTGCCGGGTTGAGCCTCACGCCCTTTTTCGGCCCTCCCTCGTAATACAGCTCGTACAAATCCGCCTGGTGATAATTGACATCATGCACGACACTGAACATGGTGCGATTCCGCGTCTTCACCTCTTGATACCCTTCACATTCAGTGACTACAAGCGAAGGCGCCATATTGCGGCCCTCACGAACATATTGGGAATTCCAGAACGATATCGCAAATAGCAAGGCGAGGTTTGCATCCTCAATACCAGACCGAAGCAGCCCGGGCAATACGTTTGCATATGCGAAAAACGCCAGCGTCTGCTGCTCCCCCCCAACTCGCATGCGCCTCGTTGCGCCGCTGTTTACTGCAACTACTTCTGTACCATCCACAATGGCTGCCCAGTGCGAGCAGTGGGGAGTCAAAATGTTCTTTCCATCAAGGGCGCTAATCATGCTTTCCGGGCTCCTGTCCCCCAGATAGTCCGCAAATAGCCTGATGCGCTCGACGCACTCGGGTAGCTCCTGTTCTGATGTCCGGCGCCTGCCCCTTGCCACTATAACCTCATCACGGGTCAGTTTAACTTCTTGGCGGCGCACAATCAGCTTCTGTCCCGGCCACACAGCATTAGCATCTCCGCCTTTTTTGCCTATCTCCCTTTCAGCAGCGGAAATCACATCAGCCCTGTCCATCGAAAATGCCGGAATCACAACCCTGTCTCCCTTATCTAGCCTCTCCTGCAGCCTCTCCGCCGCCTCTCTCAGTCCGCCATGAAGCATCATGCGCATTTCCGTCCATCTCGTCCTTCCATCAGGCACGAGGCTCATGCAATCATTGCGCAGCGGCCTTATCCCTACTATCATCCCTTGCGTATTTATTTTTGTCAAAAGCTCATACATAAGAAATCTACCAAATAACTTCCGCATTAATAGTATATAACTCTTCACTTTTAACAACATGCCTATCCTGCCATGCTTCTAATGAGCGTCCTTTACCCCCCTTTTCCGATACCTATTTAACCCCGAAAACATGGAAATATCACATGCGACCAAAGGCTCCGCTCCCGCCAAACCCCGCCGACGAGCAGTGGAAGCTCCTTTTTGAGAAGAAGCCGAATCTAAGTATTGAAGCAATTGACCAGATAGCAGAACTTTCAGCGCAATATCTCCAACCGGATGCAGCCGAATTTTCCGAAGATGATTTGCTTTCCAACCTCCGTCTGCTGTGGGAGCTTTCGCATGCAAAGCAGCCCAAAATTGCCCATACTCGCGCAAAGCAGATAGAAAAGCTCGTCATCTCCGCTTTTTCCGCATTCGGAAAGGACAAATCGCATGGGCAGCGCCATGAGCATCACGAAAGCCCTGGCAGGATTGCAAGGGTGTTTGGGCATCTCAAGGAAAAATTCTCGCATGCAGCCGAATCTCCTATTGCCTCCGATACTGCTGCAAAAGAGCCCCAAAAAGCACCGCCTGGCGAGAGGGAAAAGCGCGAAAAGGCGATTATGAAGTTTTTTGAAAAGCACGGCAAAAAGGACATTTTTTCGCGCAATTTCTTTCTTGGCAATAACCGAAACGAGCTCTATTCCCGGCTTGATTCGCTGGAAACATTCGTAAGGAAAATCGGCAAGCGCGCTGCAGCCGACTATTTCAGCGAGATGAAGAATGAGACGGGCATGTGGAGGCTTACTGACAAGCGGCTGACAGAGTCAAGGGGCGCCATGGAATGGGCAAAACCGCAGAGGCGGAACTACAAGAGATTGCAAGGCTACTGTTATCCTATGCTCGGCTATTTCCATGCCATTGCCACCACTGGTGATCTGGAAACGCTGGCAAGCGAAAAGATAGTTGGAAATAAGAGCGTATGGAATTTTGCAACCTCACTTGAATATCGCGGCAAAGGCAGCTCCTTTGATTATTTCTTTGCAATTTCGGAAACAAAAAACATCTCCGCACTCACAGCCCCTGCCCTATTTGCGGCATCCGGCAGCATCGAACAATCTTACGCTATTCCAAAAGGGCATTATTTCCTCTTGCTTGGCAAGACTGGGGATGCCGCCCTTTTCACAGACCCGAAGCTCTTTGAATTCTGCGAATTCCTGAATGCAAAGGTGTTCGGTTTATCTGAAAATCGCATATTGGATTTTTTGCTTGCCGTTTCCAAAACCCGGGACCTGGATGCCTTGACCGGAAGCCCTGTGCGGCGCTTGCTTGTTGGGGGGACACACCAAGTTCGGGCAAATTACCTGCCTGCCATTGCAAAAAGCGGGGATTTGCAGCTGACACGGGAATATTTTATAGATTTTGCGCTGGAAAACTACCGAGCCTGTTGCAAATTGCCTCTGAAGCTTCTTCTTAGGGAAAGCTGCTTACGACTTTTGTGAGAATAAAGCCTCAGTCGGAGTCTTCGACCCCTTGC
>JAGVIA010000048.1 GCA_020056305.1 archaeon
CTTCCTGCCTTCGATTATTTCATGCCTGCTTAAGCTTCCTGCTGCGCAGCCTGCAAGGAAAAAAGGGGCTGAGATCAGGGCGGCTGTGCCAAGGATTAGGCTGGTCCGGGCAAGATAATTGATGAGGGGGTGTGGCTTTCGGATGCAGTTTGAACTGCTCTGCAAATTAAGCGGCTTTTGATTTGGCATTTGGAAATTGTTCATTCTCCCACCTCTAAGGCTCATTTGCCGATTCTGTATTCATCATAAACCCTTTCCGGGAATACCCTGCGGTCTCCGAAAGCGCGGGCAACATTCTCGGCTATGGAGTATGCATAGCTTGCGGCTGTCGGGTCGGATGCATTGAGTTCGTAAACACGCCTGAAAAATTCATCCGGGAAAAACCTGAGCACTGTGCAGGTGCTGGCAAATAGTTCGGCAGGATTGTCATACGGGTGGCCTAGGTCATAAATGGAATCGGGAAGAGAAGGGTGCGGGAAGTAGCTGCCCTCATCAAGGAGCAGGAATGCGGGATTCGTTTTTGGATCTGCGCTTGGCACTGAATCCAGCACTGCTTTGTAGAAATAACTGTTGTTGAACGCATAATACAATAAGTCGAGCGTGGCGGCTTTGAAAAAATAGGCGTGCGCGGTTTCATGGAACACGGCAATTTTGGCAAACTGGGGATCTGCAAGAGCCCCGAGCGAGCCAAATATCACGAAATCCACTTCCCCGATGCTCTCTGCGTATGTACCAGCGTACAGGGGGCTGCAGGCAAGCGACATAGAAAAACCTTGCGAATATTCGAAGAGTGGGTTATCATCCCCGGCATTGCTAAGTATGATGTGGCGTATTCGGTCTTCTTTTGGCAACAATCTGTTGAGCTCGTTTAATATTGGAACAAGGGATTTTGCATCCCTTTCATGCCCAGGGCTTTCCATGAGGATGGTAATTCCGGATTTTTTCACCCGGTAAACTTTCCCTGAGGAGACAAGAGTATCCTTTTCCGCGACCATGGTGCCGCCGCCAAGCAGCCTGGGCCGGATTATCGACACGCGAATCCTGTTTGGGAAGACAAGCGATAGGGGCACGTACACTTTGCAGTATGGCGGCTCGGCGCATAGGTTGAATGCCCCCTTGAGTTCTTCCTTGCCCAAGCTGTCTTGGCTTAGCTCTAAAATGTTGGAAAATTTATTGAAGGGAGGGTAGTAGAAGGAGCCTGCTTTCTTTCCCCCTGTTGGGAAGAGCTGGCTCGAGCTGCCTTCTAAAGTCAGGATGAATGATTTTTCATCAGCTCCGAAATCGACATACAGACAGTCAAGAGGGGTGAGGGAAGTGATTTTCGCGCGCCAGCCTTCAACCTCGATTTTTATGTCAGAGGGGATGGATGCCCGGGGCTTGGGGGAAACATGCGCGCAGCCTGCGATTGCAAGAAGAAGCAGGGTTGCTGCCGCGAATTTTACGGGCTTCATTATCCTTTCGGCAAAAGGAGGGCGTGTTGCGGAAAAAAAAGTTTGAGCGGATTTGGCATGGGCTGAAGCTTTGTGTTCCTGCCGGAGAAGCATGGCGCCCCCGCCCATTTACCTGTCACCCTTTGAGGGGATGATGGTGAAGTCCGAATGGAAAAACACGAGCCTGCTCTCGCCGTGCGCCCCCTGCGCAGTTGAAGGATGCATCGAAGCGGCATGCGTGGCGAGGTTGGAGGGGATGCGCACCGGGAGGCTGAGGAACGTAATCGTGTAATCCTGCGGTGCTGCTGTTGCGGTGCTGCATGCTGTTGCCAACGCTGCATCGAACTGGCTGCGTCCGTATTTCGCAACTTACCTGACTATGGGGCCGTATTCAGTCATTTCAATAGAGATGTTTACTCGTTTGTAAGTCCGGCTTTCGGAAACCCCCTTGCCAGAGGAACCCTGATTCGCGTTTTTTCTTGCAATCGGCTTTGGAACTTCCAAGGGCGGTGCGATTTTGAGGCTGCTTGATTTTTTTGGGAGGGTATCTGGTTGCGCAATCGCAATTGAGCTGAAAAAAGAGAGTGCTGCGGCGGATGCCAGAACCAAGCCAGTGGTGCGAAGGTATGACAAGAACGGGTGGCTTGAATGGGCATTGTGCCTGTGGCATGCATTCGGCTGTTGCATTTGGGTTCCCATAAACAACACTCATTGACCAGCAATCCCTATAAACCTATTTGCAGGCTTCGGCTCAGGGCAGCTTCCTGCTTGGCGGCAAGGGATAGGCTAAAATATATGGTGGTCTAAAGTCTATCGGAAGGGGTGAGATTTATGAACATGAACAAAATCGCAGTTCCGGTTATGATTATTACCAGCCTGCTTGCAGGGAAAGCCATTACGCAGCCTCGTGCTGATTTTCTTGGAAGGTCGCTTGGCGAGCGGAGCAGTTATTCATATGGCGAGATTTCTTACAATACCGTTTCTTCGAGGCTGGATGGCTGGATTGCATGCGCTGCGGACAAAACTAGAACCAATGCCGTTTTCGATTACAAAAATGCGAAAACAGGCTTTAGCGGGGAGGAGTTCAGGCAATTGCTATATCGGATGGGGCTTTTCGGGGCGCTTGACAGGGAGGGCATTTCGTACCGTGCAATGGTGGAAACAGTGCAGCAGCTCGGCTCGTTTGTAGGGATAACGGCCATCACGATGGCTGCAAAAATCGCAGAGAGCAGGGGGGACTCTCCGGGAAATTTCTATTTGTATCTCGATGAGGTTGCATTCAGGTTTGTAGATGGCGATGGTAGCGTTCAAAGAACTAGTGGCGCCCCTGTGGCCCGGGAAATTGCATGGGGGTTTGAAATAACGGGAGTTCAGCTTCCGGGAAAGGTCACGCAAGCGGAATATGAAAAAGGCGCGAGGGAATTCGGAGAAAGGAAGGGGAAAGCGCTTGAGGATATCGAAGCTGCCAAAAACTCCGTTCTTGAATTGAGGCTTGGGGATGGGGGCAGGGTTTTTCTCGGGAAGCTTTGGGCACTGCACGATATTGTGGAGGGGCTGGAAATCGGGCAGCCTGATGCGAAGGAGACGCTGGCGGCTGCGGAAATGAGCACGAAGGGCATTCTTGAACAGGCAATAGCGGAGAACGAGGCGAAGGCAAAGAAAGAAATTCCTGCAGCACCACCGGCTCAGATGGGCATTGGCGGGCTTGCGGCATTGCAGTTCGGGCAGCAGCTGCCAGGGGTATCGATAATGGATGCCATTCCTCCCATTGCATTTGAAAATGGGAGGATTACGAAGAAGTTCTGGTACCTCTGGGATTCGTATGACGACCGGTATGAGGATGCGGGAACCGGGAAAACAGTGCAGGAGGGCAGGCTGCTTGCGGACATCGGGAGAAACGAGATGACTCGGCGCGTGGATTATTTCTGCAGCCAGGTTGCGCTTCGCATAATGTGCGGCAACGGACTTGTGGAGAAGCTTGCCGCGTCCATGTGGCACCTCTCAGATGCCGGCAAGGCAACAAGCACGTGGAAGGGGCTTAGCGATTCGCAGAGGAAAAAAATTACTGGAATGCTCGAGAACGGGCGCACTTACTTCTATTCTGACACGGTCGGCGGCATGAGACTGATTGACATCATGCATGCGATAGGGAACGGGGCAGGGGCGCCGCTTGCTGGAAATTAAATCCCAATTTTTCCCGCCCCAGCGTGCAAAAGCCTAAAATAAGTTAGGGAGGCTACACTTGTCCCTTGGCAAATACCACAAACTCTTCTGCTTCGTCCACATACTTCTTGGCGTCCTCGTAGCCGAAGGCCTTTTTCCCATAGTCCGCTCCGCTCTTGTCTGCCATCGCTTTGTGAAGAAGGCGCAAAAACCGCAGATTTTCGCTTCCAAGCTTGTTCTGCTGCAAGAGTTTTGAGAACATCATTGGCGCATCATCGTGGCGCGTTGCCTTGATTAGCAGAAACTTCAGGCTTAAGGCATCATTCGCCCGGATGATTGCATGGACCGCAAGCGCGCAGCATACGTTTGCAGCTGAGTGGCCGCTTTCCGCTGCCTCAAGCTTGCCCTTTGCCGAAACAAGCCACTCTTCCGCCTCCCTAATCGCACGCTCCGCGGTGTCTGTCATACCAGCCTCACCTTCTTTTTATCCATCAGGAAATCATCGAATTCATCCTTGGAGCCAAATGTCAGCGGGACTACCTTCACGCCGTATTTTTCGTGCATCTGGGACACAAGTGAAAATGTATCGATCTTCTTCTTAAGGAGAAGGGCAATGTCAATATCGCTCTCCAGCTTCTCATTTTTCGATGCAACGCTGCCAAACAGGTAAGCGTCCGTTATCCCATCTTGTGCCCTAAGGCGTTTCTTTAACTCGGAGATTGACAGCGCCTGGGGCGATTTGCTCATCCGAAGGATTTTCAGGACGAGCTGTGAGAATGGGCTATCATTATACCTTACTGCCCTGCTTTTCCCGATAAGCGCCACATCGATGATTTGCGCCCTCTCGAACTTCTGGACCAGTTTCCAAGTGGTTGTGAACGGAAGCTTTGCTGCCTTGGAAAGCTCGTTTATGGTGAACTGCCTTTTGGGGTATGAATGCAGTGTTTCAAATAGCGGGCGTGCGCCTTTGTATTTGAGCAGTTCGAATGCTTCCATGGCTATCTATCCTAAATGGGATAATGTTATCCTTTTTAGGATAAAGATTAAAAAGATATTTGGTTGATGCAAAATCCTCCATGCCATTGCAAAAGCCTAAAATAGGTGGCGCGATAACATTTGTCCATCATGTCTTTGCATCGGGGGCAGGGCTCCATTGAGTCGAGCTACAGTTTGTGTAGCTCGACTGCTCGCACTTGCCGAGGGCAAGGTGCGACCGAATACCTCATTCTTGCCGCAGTTGTCTTGCCTGCAGCGGCGGCTTTGGAAAAAACGGAAGTTTAATAAGCTTATTTAACATTAAATAAACAGGTGGTGCCATGGCGCTAAAAACATTCAACATCGACTCTGAGGTCTACAGGAAATTCTCCCTGCGCAGCAGGAAATATGGCGTCAGCATGAGCAAGACGATAGAGAACTTCATAAGATCCCAAGTGGCGGACGAGCCTGAGGTAAGGGAGGAGTATCTTGCCAGGCTTGAGGAGATACGCAAGGGCAAATTCGTCAAGGTCGGCAGCTTCTCCAAGCGCTACGGGTTGTGAGCATGGCTTACGCACTGGAAATCTTCGAGGCAGCAGACAGGAAATTTGGGAAAATGCGCAAAAGGGAAAGGAAGACTCTTGAAGCAATAGACAAGAAGATTGAGGAAATACTGCAAAACCCGCACCGCTTCAAGCCGCTGGGCGGCAGAATGCACGGCATACGGCGGGTTCATATAGAATCCTCATTTGTCTTGACTTACGATATTGACGAAGGCCGCAAAGCCGTCCGAATATTGGACTTTGGCCACCATGACGATGTTTACGTCTGAGGGCGGCATAGGTGCAAAAGCCTAAAATAAGTTAGTGCGCTAGAATTGAGCCGTGCCATGCGCTGGCATTTATCTCAAACAGATATATTTATATACTTTTTAGGGATAAATATCATCATGAAATCCGTTCAAGTGCAATTAATGCATTCCCCTACCCTAAACACGGTGCTGATGGTCGAGCGGACTTTGGAGCAGGCAAAGGAACTTATGAAACTTTCCGAGTTGAAGGCGAGGCTCCCCCGCAAGGTCATGCACTCGACACTCCTTCACATACTTGATTATCTCCAGCAGAGCGGCAAGATATTTGTCAGCGCGAGAGGCATAGCCTGGGTTTACCGCCAGCCTGCGCAAATGGAGAAATTGAAGGCAAGGGGCTTGGAGATATGAGCGCGCGGCCAGTCAGGGCAATCCTCCTTGAGCAGGCGAAAGCTGAGTTTGAAGAGCTCAATAGGATAACAGCAGGGCAGCAGGCTGCCGGGGACAGCAACTCAGAGGAGATGCAGCTGCTCAAATCAATAAAGCAGAAAATAGAATTAATAAAAGTCAACCCTGCGTACGGGGAGAAGATCCCGCGGCAGCAAATTCCGAAAAACCTCGACGTGCCAAACCTGTTCCACGTGAGCCTGACTGGATATTGGAGGATGATATACTCACTTGAGGGGAATCAGATCGAGATAATCGCATTTGTGCTCTACATTGTCGACCATCCAACGTACGACAAAATATTCGGCTATAAGAAAAAATAGAACGCGGCGGCAGCGCATACTTCTGTGAAAGCCCAAATCCTCACGCCTTGATATCCCAAATCTGCTTCATTCTTTGCTTATTTCACGTGTTTTTACGCAATTTTTCCCTTCTTTTTCCTACTTTTTACCAGTAACTCTTATATCCCCATAACTTACGACAATACTTCATAGTGTTGTATAAAATAAAATTGCATGGAGGTATAAAATGGCAAGCATATCATGCGGCATCTGTGGCGACGAGATACAGCGTGGCATGTGCCAGTCCTGTGCTGATTGCGAGGCGCAAAGGCGCATCGGCGAAGCTTTTGCCGCAGCAAAGGCGCGCAAGCGAAAGGTGAGGCGCACACCATGAAAATAAGGTGCGACTACTGCGGCTCCCATGCCCGCCTTTCGTGGCACGCGAAGCTCAAAGTGCATTATTGCCCCAAGTGCAGGGCTGAAATGGAAAATGCGCTTCGGCGCGCAGACTGGATAAGGTCGCTTGGCAGGCGCAGGTGATGGAAGGTGTGCAAAAGCCTAAAATAAGAAGGAAATTAACCTAAAGCCCGCCTATTGCCGCAAGCAGCTTGCGATGCCCCTCAATAAGCCTGCTGAATTTCTCCATATCTTTGATGGCAATCCTAATCCGCGCCGCCGCGCTTGAATTCCCTGATTTTTCCATGCAAGATCCACTCCCGTATCTCCCCATCCGAATAATGCCCTTCCCGCATTCCAACTATCACTCTTGCATAATTGGGATCGTCCGGGATTTTAAAGCCGCCTCCATTTTTTTGCCAATCCTGCGCCGTAATGCAGAAAACAAGGCTCCGCAGCAAAGAATATAGATTTAGGCGTCAACTTCATTCCATGGCGATTTTGCACTCTTCCCTCAAGCTGCAAATCGAGCTTGTCCCTTCCACAACCTGGTACAATAATCTGCGCAAGGAAATCCCAAAAGAAAAATGGGACGCATTGAGGCGAAAAGTCTATTCCAAATACGGTTATAAGTGCGGCATCTGTGGCAAGAAGGGCCGCATGAATTGCCACGAGCTCTGGTCATTTGATGACAAGCGCCATATCCAGACGCTCAATGGCTTTATCTCCCTGTGCGACATGTGCCACCATGCCAAGCATATAGGCTTGGCCGGCATCCTCGCATCAAGGGGCGAACTGGACTACGAACAAGTCATCGGGCATTTCATGAAGGTCAATGGGTGCGACAGGAATGCATTTGAGCGGCACCGGGATAACGCTTTTGCGGAGTGGAACGGGCGCTCCAGGCACCAGTGGAAAGTTGTTGCCGGGGATTTTTGTGGAACTGAAGTTGCACGGCATCATCATGCAGTAGCTCAGACTAGGCTAGTAGATTAAGCCGTAAGGATTTTTGGCAAATCAATTAAACAAAATAGGTATCATTTCGTCGAATCTATTAAACGAAATAGGCTTTCTTTATAAATACTTGCATACTTAATCTATTATGGCAAGTTATACATTAAACCTGAGTGAAAAATTAAATTTAACTGAAAACGCACGGCTTAGCCTCTCAAATCCGGCAGAGCTCAGCCAGGCGGCAAAAAAAGAGGGGGGCGGCTTTCCAAAAAAGCGCTTTGTGCACTCCAAAATCCAAAGATACCTTGGCGGCCGCATTTTCATCGCGTTGGTCGGCCCGCGGGGCGCGGGAAAAAGCGTCCTGCTAAAGCAGATTCATAACTCCTCAACAGCTTCCTTTTACATTTCCCTGGATTCGGGCGCCGGCCTTCGGCTTTTTGAAACCGCCAGGGAACTCTCACAAAATGGCGTTCGCCTGCTTTTGCTGGATGAAATCCATGCCTATCCAAACTACGGGCTGGAGCTTAAGAAAATCTATGATTTTGTGCCAACTCTCAAGGTGGTATTCACCAGCTCGTCCGCCATCTCGCTCCACGATGCCTCCTATGACCTTTCAAGGCGCGTGCGCCTTGTGAGCGTGCCGCCGTTTTCATTCAGGGAGTTCCTCTGGTTCGCCCATTCGCAGGAGTTTTCCCCCATCCCATGGAAAAGCCTCCTTAGCCTAACGGACTGCCGCAAATATTATGGTCTGACAATGCATGCAGAAACATACTTCAAGGCATACTTGAACGGGGGGAACTACCCATTTAGCATGGGGGAGCCTGAGCCGCTGCCAATTTTCCAGAACATGCTGGACATAATTCTCACAAAAGACCTGCTCTACTCCTCCCGCCTGTCACTGGAAGAAACGCAGGATGTGCGCCGTATGCTGGAATTCATCGGGCGATCTCATGCGGATGGCATAAGCTACTCAAGCATATCCCAGAACGTTGGAATAACCAAATACAAGGCCCAAAAGTATGTTGACGTTATGGTGAAATGCTTCGTGCTCAAGAGGGTCATGCCAAAAGGCACCAACGTCACCAAAGAGCCAAAAATATTATTCACGCCGCCCTATCGTCTGCTATACAAGGGATATGATGACTGCATAGGGGCGCTGCGGGAGGATTTCTTTGCAGATGCAATGTCCCATCATCCCGGTTTCTCGTATCTCAAGGGCAGCGTTGGCGAGAAAACGCCCGACTATCTGGTTGGCGATTTGGTCTGTGAAATCGGCGGGCGCAACAAGGGGCGCAGCCAGTTTAAGGGTTACAGCGCAAGGAAGAAAATTATCTTCACCCATCCCGGCACTCTTGACGAGATGCGCCGTCCGCTGTTTTTCGCCGGGATGCTGGAATGAGCAGGGTTTAGGCAAGATAACAAGACGCATGCACAAACGTGTCAAATTCTGCATCCATTTTCATGCAAAATCCTGCGCTGCAATGCAGAAAATAAGTTTACTCGGTATCGCCGGCGATGCTCACGCCACGCTGCCGGGAAACCGCACGTTTCACTGAACGACTGCGGGTGCGCGGACGTCGTTGCACGTTGTCAAGCCGCACCCGCCTAA
>JAGVIA010000073.1 GCA_020056305.1 archaeon
AGCTGAACAAGATAGTGGTGCAAGGATTGCGCAAGCAGAAGAACGTAGGCGAGACTCGGACGATGATAAGCTACGAGACCATAGAGAAACTCTAATCCATGGCTCAGGGGCAGGTATTTATTCCTTCACCTGCCTATACTTGCACTTCTATTCTTAGGTGACCCGATGTACAATATAATCACGGCAAAGGACCACGTGCGGCTTCCGCCGCAGTTTTTCTCCATGAAGCTCGAAGACGCGCTCACGCAGATATTGCGCGAGAAGTACGAGCGCAGGATTGACCGCGACGTGGGAATCATACTAGCCGTCTGGAACGCAAAGGCTGCGGGAGATGGCATCGTAATCCCGGGCGACGGGTCAGCATATTACCAAGTTGAATTTGAGGCACTCACATTCCTCCCACAGGTCAATGAGATTGTCGAGGCGGAAGTGACAGAGCTTGTGGACTTTGGCGCATTCGTGGGCTTGGGCTGCCTAGAAGGATTAGTGCACTTGTCACAGATTGCAAATGATTTTCTCACGTTCAACAAGAAAATCCCGGCATTTGTGGGCCGGGAAAGCAAGCGCTCGCTCAAGAAAGGCGAATTCGTTTACGCAAAGATTTCAACAGTAAGCCTCAAGACCACGATTGGCGAGACCAAAATCGGCCTCACAATGCGCCCCGAGGGCTTGGGCAAGCTCGAATGGATAGAGGAGCACGACCGCAAGTTCGGAAAGGGCGAGCCAAAGGAGGAGAAGGGCGGCAAGAAAAAGGTGAAGAAGGAAGAGAAAAAGGAAGAAAAGAAAGAAGAGAAGAAAGAGTGAGAAAATGGCAGTAAAAAAAGCATGCAAAAACTGCAGGCTGATTCACGAAAGCGAGAAATGCCCAGCATGCCAGTCGGAGCTCGCAACAGAAAAGTTCTCAAGCACCGTCGTAATCACGAACCCGGAAAAAAGCAAGGTTGCAGAAAAAATGGGCATCAAGGCGCCCGGCGACTATGCAGTGCGGGTTGGCAAGTGAATCGCATTTTTCAGATTTTTTCCGTCGTAAATTTTTAATCACAAAAATACCTATTTAAATTCCTCCCTGCAATATACTGTCTACCAGTTTTCCAAAGAGGTTTTTTGATGGGCAAACCACGCGGCAGAGAACGGCTTCTTAATTGCGATGCATGTGGCAGGCGGGTGCCCCGCGACAAGGCGATTTCATTTTCCAGGGCGACAGTTTACTCGACAGACATGAAAACTAGCGACGACGTGCGGCTAATGACTTGGAGGGATTCACATTACTGCCCCAGCTGCGCAAAGTCGCTTAAGATATACGAAAAGAAGAAGGAGCAAGCAATACGCCGCAGCGAGCGAGAGCGCAATTCGGGCGGCGGGGGTGGCAGGTTTGGGCCCAACGATTGAGCAACCAATCGAGCAGACAGTGGAATTCATGGGGAAGAAGTACAAGAGCTTCAGTTATCCCCTGGGGAATGTCCCGCTCATTATCGTGAAAGCAAAAAAGGGCTACATAGCCTGCAGCTACATCGAGAAAGCGTCCGCCGAAAGGTTGGGCGACATCGCAGCATTCGTGTGCGGCGTGAAATGCGTCGAAGACGTCTTCAAGGCAAAGGTGCGCACCGCAACAGCTTGGGCGGAAGAGCTTGGCATCCGCGAAGGCATGTCTGTCAAGAAGGCGCTTGAGATAATGGACGAGTAAGACGGGCTTTTTTTGTATTCAGTATTTTTTCTTACTTCTTAATTGCCGCCGCAATCATCATCGGCAATCCAGCGCCAATCCCAACAAAGTAGCCCAAATAAGGCGCAATAGCCCCTGGGAAAATCACAAGCGCAGCCATCTCAAACACGCCTAGTGCCCCAAGCCAGTAGAAGAGCGTTTCATCCACTCCTGCCTTTGGCATGCCGAAATGCCCTGCTGTTGCAATGAAAAGGAACACTAGCGGCATTGCATGCTCCAAAAACCCATAATAGTGCGCCGCAAGAGCAAGCACCAATCCAACGGCGCATAGGCAAGCCCAAGTAAAGAGTGCATCCTTATTCTCCTTTGAAACCTGCCAGCCAAGCACAAAAAACGCAAGCCCGAAAATGAATGCCGCCATCATTGCAAAAAGGAACGCCGGAATTGCTGCAAATGCCGCAATTGTGGCAACTCCAAACACGCCAAGCCCTATTTTCAGCATATCCATGCCATCAACCCTTGCCCAAATCCAAACGCTTCGACAAACGAGCCAGCCCGCGCATTTGCGCAGCCATGCAGTTCCTATCTCTCCCTATTTTTCTTGTCAAACAATCCTGTTGCAAACATCCAGTCCTTTGAATCACGCGACAATATCGCAATAAGAAGCTTTTTCGCAGACTCGCTTTTTAGGTCTTTTGCAGACCTCTCTATCCAGTCCGCGGCATATCTGTTCCCGCCGTCAAGATATTCGCGCGCCTGCAAAATCAAATCAAGCAAATCAGCGTCTTTTTCCAATATCGCAATCCTGCCAGAATGAGAAAAAGCAGCCCGCAACTCATCTGCAAGTTCTTTCGGCAGCCCCTCAAGCATGTCCCGCATCGCATGCGCAGTGTCAGCATGCACGTATTTCTTATTCATCAGATTCAAGTCAGACACGCGCGCCTCTTCCATGTCATGGAGCAGACATGCCTTGAGCAGTGCGGCTTCCTCTGCTGCGCTCAGCTTCTCCATTTTTGCAAGCACCAGCCCCACAACCGCGGTCCGAAATGAATGGTCTGCCACGCTCTCTGGCGGCGCAAGCACTGTCGCCCAGCCCGAGCGGGGCGTGCGCTTAAGCATTCCGGCTTCGTGCAGGAAATCAACAAGGCGAACGTCCGAAGAAGCAGCAGAGCCTGTACGCATGCCTTTTCCATGCACCCCGCTTTCGCAATCAGAGCAGCTGCTGCCTGTGCAATCGCAAATATCAGCATGCATGCCGTGAGCAAAGTCCGCATCTTTTTCGCTAGAGCTTGCGGCTCGCCCGCTTTTTTTGCCGCCGCTTTTTGATTTTTCCATTTTTCTCACATCAATTGCGCCTGCTCTGCTTCCGCACGGTGCTGGCTTAAGCTTTTTTCCAATATCGGCTTAAGTTTCTCAGGCGCATACCCTACTTTTATCAGCCTTGTGTGCCCGCGTATTCCCTTGCCGCTCTCAACCATCGTAATCATGCCAAGCATCTCCAAATCATGCAGATATTCCCTGTACCAGCGCGCGCTCCGTCTCTTCCTTCCGAAATTCCGGCAAGCACTCAAATATTCCTCATACACCTCGCCTGAGAGCATGAATTTTCCGTCCTCATCCTGCTTTTGCTGATTGCCTGACAGGTTCGCATACCTGCTTGTTGAAAGCGCAAGGCAGCATGCTGCAAACATAACAATCTGCTGGTGCTCTGGCAGCGTGCTTATCGTTTCAACCGCAAGGTCAGTGTCCACGCTGCGCCTTGCATCCTCAACTTCCTTGTCAGACACGTGCAAAACACATTTCTCATCGGCAATTTCGCCAGCTTTAACAAGAAGCCGAAGAGCATAGCGCGCATCCCCGGTCTCCTGAGCCGCAATGGCAGCCGCAAGATTCACCGCGCCTTCCGACACCGTATCCTTTGCAAACCCTGCCGCAATCCTCTGGTGCAATATCGCGGAGAGCTGCGGGGCAAGGTATGGCGGGAAAATGATTTCGTTTTCCAAAAGCGAGCTTTTGCTGCGCGGCCCTAGCGCATCCTTGAAATTAAGCTTGTTTGAAATGCCAATAACGGATATCGAGCCATCGGAGAGCTCGTCATTTGCGCGCGTCATCGTGTACATGAGGTCGTCAAGGTCGCGCACCATGTCAACCTCGTCCAGTATGACGATGAGCCCGACTTTGCCCTTTGCAATCCACTCAGTCACCTTCTCATAAAGCGTTGATAGCCCGAACCCCATCTTGTCCATCTCTGGCAGGAATTCCTTTGTTATCCGCTGGAGCACCCTGTAGCGCGAGTTGTATATCTTGCAGTTCACGTAGCACACTTTTGCCACGCCCGTCCCGCTGCCGTTTTTGCCAGCAACAACGCCGCTTGCGCCAATCCCGGTGCCTCCCTGCTTTTGGCTTGCATCCCGCTTTGCAAACACCTCCTCAAGTTTCTTGACAACATGTTTCACAGACGACGTCTTGCCAGTGCCTGTTTTTCCGTATATAAAAATATTGGCCGGCCTCTGGCTTCGAAGCGCAGGCGCAAGCCACTGCATCACGCGCTCAATTTCCTTTTCGCGGAATGGCAGCATCTGGGGCAAATAGTGGGGCGAGAGCACGTTGCGGTCAGCGAAGACCGATGGCTTTGATAGGATTTCGTCAAAAGTTGTCATGAGCCCACCGACGTTCATCCGAAGAGGAAAGCTTTATAATGAAGCACTTATTTAATGATAGATGCTGCCAGCATTCATATTTCTGAGGTGACCACAATGGGCATAATAGAGAAGATTTCCAAAAGCTTGGGCTTGAACAAGGACATGAACATCGACGAGTACATGGACACGGTCGAACTCGACGATGTTGATGCGCTGCACCAGCCTGCTGATTTCTACGTCAAGCCGATTGCGCTTGAGTCTGAATCCGACGTGCCGGTAATCCTTGAGGAGCTGAAAAATAAGAACATCGTGCTCCTTAACGTCTCGCCGATGTCAAAGCAGACCAGCAAGCTCAAATCCGTAATTGACACCATAAAGAGCTATGTGGTAAAGATAAATGGCGACATCGCGCGGATTGACGAGAGCAAGATACTGCTCACGCCATCCAAGGTCAAGATTGTCAAGAGCAAGTCAAGAAGGTAATTTTCTCCTTTTTTGTTTTTGCGCAGCCAGCGGCAGCTCTTTCTTTCCCGCCCTACCAACATGTATCTTATATTTTCCAGCCAGCTCGTCATTCGCCCTTCTTATCACGCCAATCACTGACGAGCACTCAACATGCGCCATCTCCCTTCCAATCATCCGCCGAAATGCCACCTTCACCTTGTGAGGGTTGGTCATCTTTGGCGCATACCGCTCAACCAGCCTGTCAAACTCGCGCATCAGCGCCGTACGCTCCCCATCCCCTGCCTTCTCCATGGTGTTCAATTTGATGTCAGACAATTCATAGAGCATCACTGCAACCGCATGCGACAAATTCATTATCGGATAAGCCCCGCGCGTGGGAATTGTGACAAGGATGTCGCATTTGCTTATCTCGTCTGCCATAAGCCCGATTCCCTCCCTGCCAAAAAGAAGCGCAACCTTGCCATGCACGCCACCAGCCGATTTTCCCGCCCGCGCAGCCCGCCCGCCTTTCTCTCCCTTCATTTTCCTTGCAAATTCTGGAAGCACCATGACATTCCGAAGCGTCTTTCGATGCCGATGCAGCACGCCTGTGGTGCCAACAATTAGATTGCAGCCAGAAACAGCGCGTGCAAGGGCATCTTTCCCGTTTATCACCTTGGCATCATGCAAGAGCTGTTTGGCATGCTTTGCGTGCATTTGCGCCTCAAATCCAATCGGGCATGCCGGATTCACTATGTAAAGCTCACTAAAGCCGAAATTCGCCATTGCACGGCACACGGCGCCCATGTTGATTTCGTATTCCGGGCCGACAAGAACAATGCGGAAAGGATTTTTTTCCATTGAAACTCCGCCGTCAATGCATATGCAATTAATGTTCACTTCTGCTTCTTAATTTTCTCGCTTGCCGCCGCCACGCTTGCTTTTTTCGCAAGCAATACCTCAATTTTTTCAAAGAAGAATTTCTCCTTCTCAAGTATTTTCACTTCAAATCCTTTTTTCTCAAGCATTTCCTGCGTCTTTTCAGTGTTTGCAAGCGAGCTTGAAAGCAGCAAAAGCCCGCCGCCTGTATTCAAATGAGCCTGGAACTCTGCCAAGAATCTGTCAATCACGTCCCTGCCGCTTCTGCCCCCGTCATACGCGGCATTCTCCATCTTATCCTTAAGCTTCTCCCCCTGTGTTGTTGGCAAATAAGGCGGGTTGAATATTATCCAGTCGAATTTCTCGTCCCGCACCGCCTCGAACATGTCAGACTCCAAAAAATGCGCATTCTCAATGCCATTCCGCTCCGCATTCTCAGATGCGCACTCAATCGCTTTGGGGTTTATGTCAAGCCCCACAACATGGCTTTTGGAATCTGTGCGCGCAACAGACAGGGAAACAATGCCACTTGCGCATCCCATCTCAAGCACCTTTCCCCTTGCAAGCTTTGCAGCCCACCTAGCAAGCAGGAAAGAATCCTCTGCCGGATTGTAAACCGTAGGAAGCACAACCAATTCAAGACCGCCATACGAAATTTCATCGCTCATAAGAAAAACCAGCCGTCAAATGAACATGCAAATCATGCGTGCACGCAAACACTCCCAGAATGCACGCCCGTTCGGCTAATTCAGTCAATATCCTCAAATTTATCCCCGTCTCTTACTGCCCCTTTTCTTAGCACTTTCATATCGACAAGGTCAATTACAGTAGATGCCTGCGCATATTTGCACCTGCCCCCGTCAATAGCAAGTGGAATTGCACCCGATTTCGCAATTTTTGCATCTACCTCGCCAATTTCTGCAGCATCCTCCTTGCCGCTCACATTCGCACTCGTGCTCACAACCGGCACGCCCGCATTCTTGCACACCGCAAGCGCAAAATAATTCTCCGGCATGCGTATCCCTATTTTCTCTTCATTGCATGCCGGTATTTTCTTTTTCGATTTGAGCAAAAATGTATATGGGCCAGGAAGAAGCCGCGTTAGCACGTGCAGCTGATTCCCATCCACATGGCAATACTCCTTTAGCATCTGCAAATTTGCAACAATTACTGACAGGGGCTTTCTTGCTTCCCTGCCTTTCAATGCATAAATTTTCTCAACAGCTTTTTCATTTGTGGCATCACAGCCGATTCCGTAAAGGGTATCTGTCGGATAAATGAAAAGCTGCCCACTCTTCACTGCGTCCACTGCGGCAGCTAGCGCAGCATCATACTCAGTGCGAAGGGAAATTATCATTGCCACCAAATCATCTTGTTGCGGCACCAATATTGTAAATATCCCATTTTAGGTCTTTCTTGCGCCCAAGCTCGTCTGCTATCTGCGAAACAAGAGAGGATTTCACGTTCTTGTAGGTTTCCGGCTCGAGTGGCGCATTCCCAATAGCATTCGCTAGGTTTTTCGCATTGAAGCAAAACATCGAATCGCGCACATTCTCGCAATTGTGCGAGTAGTACAGGCCGCTTGAATTCTTGCAGCTGTCACACTCAAAGCACCGCGTGAGCTTCTTTGAGTAGTTGCAGTTGATGCAGAACGAGGACTCAAAAGCGCAGGAGGAGCCGAATATGTGCTCCGAGCTTCGCGGCCAGAAGCAGTAGGCGCACTTTTTTGAGAACGCGTACGCATTCCCCCTGTACACGCTCTCCGATGACGCGACCTCGGCGGATTCCATGACATTTATGTTCGAGCCGACTACAAACCCCATGTTCGCATACGCTATCCGGTGAAGCAGCTGCCCTAAGGATTCCACATCCATTTTCATCCCACCGAGCGTTTTCGCATCCACCCCCGCATTCCCTATCGCAAGCATCTCATCGTAGGATGCCACCCTGCCCTCCATTTTGCGCGAGCCGAGAATGTGTGAGATGTACCCTGCAACGATAACTTTTTGCCCCGAAAGCGGCGAAACAACGGTCAGGTTCGGCACCACGTGGCGCTGGAGCAGCTTTGCATACTCGTCAAGCCCTTGCAGCTCCTTCCCCAGCAATATCGAACTTGTCCTTGCGAACGCCTCCTCGACAACTTTCTTGTCGCCGGCGCGTTCCGGCAGCCTGCCTTGCCCAAATCTCTTCTCGCTCCTGAATTTTGCTGCCTGCCCTATTATATCGAAAATCGAAAACACCCGCTTCTCCCGTTTGAGCCCTGCGCTTATTTCAGACAGCAGCTTTGCCTTGAGCGAAAGGCACTTTTCTTTTGGCAGCTGCGTGTTTCCAATGCAGAAACTTTTGCTCCTTGCACCGAAGCAGAATATGCAGTTTTGGCAGTCGGCAGAATCGCTGCAGTAATAGCAGTCCGAACAGTTTGGCGAGCTGTAGCACTCAAAGCAGCGCCTGTTGTTATGCCCCTGACCGCACCTGATTATATGGGATGACAGCCCATCCCCGAAAGTTCCGAACGAATACTCGTTGCTGCGTGTGAGTGCAGAGCATGCGACATATTTGCAGTCCGAGACTGTGACGCACTTGTAAATGAACGAGCTATCGGTCACGTTGCTGCTTGCTTCCACAAGTTGCGAGTTGCCCAATATCACGTTCCCAGTGTAGTATATCCTACCCTGGAGCGCCTCAATGACCGAGTCCATGTCTTTCATATCATTTATCGATAGCGGCTCGAACCTTTTTGCAAATTCGACTTCCTCAAAGCTGAGATATTTGGCCCCCCTGGCATAGTCGCAAATCCCAAGGCTTACGGGCTTTCCGGAAATTGCGGATTTTTCCGTGCGCCGCGGCACCTGCATTTCCATAAGCCAATCTTCAAAATCTGAAAGCTCGCCAACTTCCTCGCCGAAAAGCGTCCTGCATGTGTTCTTCCACGCCTTGTTCAGCACTTCGTATGTCTTCGATTCCGTTCTACCAGCCATGCAATCAGCGCAAAATTTTTCAAAGCGGCTTCACGTCTATTTTCACGCCTGCCTTCTTCTCAAGGGACATTATGTTCTTGCCCCCCTTGCCAATCACAGAGGCCATGTCCCGCTCCTCGACATAAACGATTGCCTTCCTTCCCTCAAAACCAATGTCAAAGTCGCCCCTGACAATCTTTGAGAGAAGCTTGTCAAGCACCGCCTCAACCGCCGCCTCATCAATTGGCGCAGTGGCTTTCGCATGCTTTGCCTCAAGCTCCGCAGTAATCGGCAGCACGACTGTCTCCTCGCCGAATTTGTAAAGCTCGAATTCCAGCCTGCCAGTGTCAAAGTCCTTCACTTCAACAATCGGCCTGCTCAAATCCTCTTCAGTCATGCCATATGGCACGCGCACTGTGAGGTTTAGCACAAGCGCCTTTGCCACAACGCCTCCTCGTATAAGCACAATCGTATCCACAATCTGCGGAATCACTCCCAAATCCACGCGGTTGATGAAGCGCTGCACAGCATCTATCGCCTCTTTTGCATGCAGCACGCCCATCAGGCCGATGCCTGCCATCCGCATGTCCGCATACACTGCAAAATCTTCTGTCTTCCTCATCTCATCATACACCGTATAATCGGGACGCACAAGGAGCATGATGTCGTTTGTGAGCTCGAATTTCCCATCCAGCGGCCCGTATTGCGTAATCTCGTCCCCCACCTGCAAATCCCGCGGGCTCTCCATTGTCTTCACAATCTTTCCTTCTGCCGAATAGTAATTCGCAAGTGCGGCGGCAAACGTGCTCTTGCCGCTTCCTGGCGGCCCGCATATTATGATTCCCTCTGCCCTGCTTGCAAGCCTTCCCCTTAGCTTGCTTGACATCTCATAATCATCAAAAGTAAGAGATATTGTCGGGCGCACAATGGTGATTTCAAACCCATCGGAAAAAGGCGGCTTAGTAATCACAATCCTGTATTTTCCCATCTGTATTACTGTTGCGCCCTTCCTTTCAATCTCAAAGTAATAGCTGCTGTTCCTCTCCGTTGCCTCCACTATCTCCTTTGCCATGTCATGCAAGGCATGGCTGCCAAGTTTCTCACCCAGCTTCTCCAATTTTATCTGCCCGGGCGTTCCCACTTTTGCAACAGGCACGCATCCCTCTTTCAAATGCACAGACATTGTCTGGGGCGTGAAATATTTCTGGAACGCAAGCTCGGCAACCGCCTCCTCATGCGCATGGAGGTAAATTACCGAGATGCCCTGCACAAGTGCGACCTCGTGCTGCACCTTGTCGCCGGTGACAAGCGTGGCATTTAGCATCCTTGCCATGTCCCGTATTGAGGCGTCTATCTCGCCTGATTTTGCAAACTCTATCTGGTGCGGCGTGGGCCGGCTGCCCTGATACGATATCTGCATGCCCTGCTCCTTTGCAAGCGCGTTTAGCTTCTGCAAAACCGCCAATCCGGCAAACCCCGTTTCCTTGCCCGCGTTTGCCTGATGCTCAAGCTCGGCAAGGCTGGCGTTTGGCACCACTATTGTGCCGGAAACCTCCTTCCTGCCAACCAATCCCAGTATCCTGCCATCGACGATGACAGACGTGTCGCACACGAATATTTTTTCCATGACTGAATTTTCCTGTCAGATGTTAAAAAGAGTAAGCACTCCTCCACCGGACAATGCAGCGACGCAAAAGGGGCATGTAAAAGTCAACGGCCATGAATTCCAGCTTCACCACGTGTGCGTTATTTTTCCTCGCCGTGGGCACAGTTTTTAAAAGTTAGTGCCACATATCCCAAGCATTGCCTGCAAAGGGGTGTGTTAATGAGAAAAATATTTGTTGGAATTTTTGCAATTGCCGTATTGGCAGGCATTCTTGCAGCTTCACCTGTTTCTATGCTCGGCGGCCTTTCATCAGGCCTCTCCCAGTTCTGCAATTCAGTCAAATCACTCCTTCCAGTAGCAGCCATGCTAATGGTCGTCCTTGCAGGTGTCATTTACGCAGGCGGCCAAATCATGGGCGCAGAAACCCGCGCACGCGCAAACGTCTGGGCAACGGCATGCCTCACAGGCGCCCTGATTGCAATATTGATAGTAGTGGTTGCGCCGCCGGTTCTAAACGCGATTTCCCCCTCGGGTGGCATCTCCTGCTAATCTCTCAGCATTTCTTCTTTTCCTTTTTTTTTGCAAATGTCAGTGTCAACCTTAAAAATTTATCATCCCTCAAATTAGCATTCAACGGAGGCGTATGCTTATGAAAAAACTGTTCCTCGGAATTTTTGTATTTGCCGTCATGGCAGGGGCCCTTATGGCCAGCATGCTCTCCGGCCTCTCTTCGGGCCTTAATAGCTTCTGCGTCAGCGTCAAATCCCTCCTCCCAATCGCAGCCATGCTCATGGTTGTCCTTGCAGGTGTCATTTACGCAGGCGGCCAAATCATGGGCGCAGAGACGCGCGCACGCGCAAACGTCTGGGCAACTGCTTGCCTGACAGGCGCCCTGATTGCAATATTGATAGTAGTGGTTGCGCCGCCGGTTCTAAACGCGATTTACACTGGCCAAGGCAGCGTCACAATGTGCTAAGGCTTTTTTCATTTTTTCACCCATCAGGCTTGCCTTTAAATCTTCTCAGCAAAATATCTTCGTGGTGACCAGGAGGAAGATTGAAATGCGAAATACGATGATTTTTCTTGCACTGGCTCTTCTTGCAGGCTCGCTTGTGGCAAGTCCCATGATGCTCTCCAGCGTATATTCTGGCATTCAGGGCTTCTGCTCAAGTGTCCGGTCCCTCCTTCCAGTGGCGGCAATGCTCATGGTTGTCCTTGCCGGTGTGATTTACGCAGGCGGCCAGATCATGGGCGCAGAAACAAGGGCGCGTGCCAATGTATGGGCAACAGCATGCCTCACAGGCGCCCTGATTGCAATACTGATTGTCGTTGTGGCGCCGCCGGTGCTAAACGCTATTTATGGGCAGAGCAACATCAACATAAACATCTGCTAAAAAGTAGCTGCAATCATGCCATTCAAACCTTTTTCCTTCCTTCCTCTCTAATCGCCTTCACCATCTCGCTTACTTTCCTCTTCAAATCCCCGCCGGATTCCAGTGCAGTTCCCACTTGCACTGCATCAGCGCCGCATTTTATTGCAAGCGCGGCGTCAGCAGGCGTGCGCACCCCGCCCGCTACAATGTATGGCACATCCACAACAGACGACACCGCCTTAATCATTTCAGCAGGTATCATGCCCTCTTTCGGGTTGCTTCCGGCATCCGTAATTATGAAGCGGCATCCCATGTACTGCCCGGCGAGCGCAAGCGCAGCAGCAATCTGCGGCTTTCCCCTTGGCACCAAATTCACATCGCCTACCCAGCCAACTGTTCCGCCAGGCTCGACTACTACATACCCTACTGGCAGCGGCTCAACGCCCATCTTTTTCACAAGGGGCGCAGCAAGCATCTGCGCCTGCGATATCCAGTACGGGTTCCTGCTGTTTAGAAGCGACATGAAGTAAAGCGCATCAGCATGCTTGCTAATCGTTGCAATATTCCCAGGGAATAGCACGACGGGCACCGACGCCTTGTCCTTTATGCCCCTGACAACGGCATCAAGAAGCTCGCCCTGCGCGCCCATGCTGCCTCCCACGAGCACTATATCTGCCCCGCCTTCGCATGATAATAGCCCAGCCGCAATAGCCTTCTGGGGCGTGGGATGGTCCACCGGGTCTATCAGGGCAAAGAGAAGCCCGCCCCTTTTCCCAATCTCATCATTTATATATTTCTCGATTTTTCCCATTCGAATCTAGCTCCTAAACATGGTAAGAACGCCTGTACTCTCCCACCATTTGTTTTATCCCGCCCTCCAATTTAACCTTTGCGCCCCAGCCCAATTCCGACTCCGCGCGGGAGCAATCAAATGCCCGATCTGAGCAAACAGTAACAATCATGTCTGGGGTTAGCCCAGCTTTTTGCCTGTCCTTGAAAACAGAGAATTGCGCAGCCAGTTTCGCAAGGAACGGCGGCACACTGCCCTTTGGCGCAGCCACTCCCAGCTCCTTGCACGCAATTGCATAAATCTCATTCTGCGCCTTTGCCTCGCCGCATATCAAAAATGCCCTGCCTGATGCAACATTTTCATCCAGCGCTGCATCTATCCCATCCAGCACGTCATCAATATGCACAAATGGGATATGGTTTTTCCCATTTCCAATGACGAGCATCTTTCCTGCCGCAAGCTTCTGCAGCATCGCGGTATAGCCAGCTTCAAATCCCGGCCCGTACACTACCCCAAAGCGAAGTATTGTGATTGGCAATTTTGGCGCAAACTCCTTGCACACTTCCTCTGCCGCCACCTTGCTTTTCCCATACGCATTGTCGGGCTTCAATGGCGTTTCCTCATTTGCAGGCAGCGCTGCCAATTTGTGCCCATAAACCGAAATCGAGCTTGCAACTACTATTCTCTCCACGCTTTTCGGGCATGCCTCAAGCACGCGGCGGATGCCTCCGGCATTCACTGCAAAGAGCTTCTCCTCCCCAAGCGAGCTGTCAATTGCTGCTGCAAGGTGCACCACTCTCTTTGCACCATAAAACGCCTTCTCCAAATCGTCGCGCAATATGTCTGCAACGGCTCGCTCGCAGCCCTTTGGCAGAAGCGCAGCATCCTCCTCGCTTCGCACAATGCCGCGCACAGGCTGCCCCTCCTGCAATAGCCTTCGCACAAGCGCCCTTCCAATGCGCCCAGCCGCGCCAGTGACGACAGTCGTCATGGGATTATTTTGCACCGTCTGATTTATAAATCTCAGAACGCCGAAAGTTAAAGGGGCTGATAGGATGGGTGATCCCACTTTCGCGCAAAAGAAGGCTTCTGATTTCTCAAACCGGCAGATTGACGCCCTTGTGGAAAAGAACATGGGCGCAGTGCAGCAGGACATGAGCCTATTTTTGCAAAACAAGGCCGTGCCGCGGGATGACGGCAGGATGATAATGTGGATAAATATACCAAATATCACAGCCCCAAATTCCAAAGAGCAGACAGACTTGATCAAGAAGCAGTTTGACCGCACAAGCGCGGCAGTGAACGAATTCATGTCCATGTGGCGCCAAAGCCCGGAAGGAAAGAATAAGGCGCTCAACATAGCGGTGCGCACCAAATGGTTAGAGACAGAAGGGCAATACTCACTTGAGCTTGAGCGCACGGCACCGGTTTCCATTGCCGGTGTGCGGCTTTCCAAGGTGAGCCCGGATGCCCGTGCAACCGCCGTGGCAGCAGGGCAAGAAATGGTATTTGCAGTTTCAGGTTCCAAGTTTGTGACAATGGTGCGCAAGTTGACCCCCAATGGCCAGCTTGCAGAGGGAGAGGGCACGGTTGATTTTGGCGGCGAGGTGCCCTATGCAGCCCAATTCAGTGTCCGCGCCGACACAAAGGAAGTGGCGCGCGTAGCATTCATTTCGGCAATGCAGCAGCTTCTTTCATTCTATGGCTTTTCAGACATCCCCTCGGATTGGGATGGGCTTGTCAAATTCTGCACGGCGAATGGGACGGAGGATGAGAGGAAGCGCACTGAGCTGCTGCTCAGCGTGCTTGCCAAGACGCAGTTCATAATCTCTGGCTCTGCAACGATGGAGATTATCCCCGTAATGAAGGGCGAGCGGATGGAAAACAAGGACCGCTACAGCAGGCAGGAAAAGGACAACGCCACGGTTGCGCAGGAGCGCAGGGATTACGGCACGGTAGTGACAGACGAATTCTTTGGCCTTGTCTTTGGGGGCACTGATTCGCGTCCGCCGCCGGTCAGGACTGCAGATGCATACACTGTCAAAATCCTCGAGGAAAACCCAAACGGTTTCATGCACTATCTGATGTCCTGCGGTCTTGTCGGTGGAAAGAATGACGCCGCATTTGTTGCTTATATGGCAAAAATCGGATACGATGAAACGAAAATGGGCGCAATAGCCGAGGGGGACACTCCTGAAACCCAGGACACTACCGGAACCCTCCTGTTCCGCAAGTTCCTCTATGAGCGCCTTATCGTGGAAAAGGATGGCGCTTACGCGCTTTCCGACGACCCAAAAAAGCGCGCGGCTCTCAACGGCTACATCCTGCAGGTGGCGCTCGGCGGCCTCCGTGATGAAAACAACCAAAACGACCCGCTTACGCAGGCGTTTTCGCACTACCGTGAAATCACCTTCGGAGTGAAGGGCAAGCAGGCTGTGGCAATCCTCCTGGGCGCCCCTGCCCAAGTAGATGCGGGGGGCG
Source organism: archaeon (assembly GCA_020056305.1). Classification (GTDB taxonomy): domain Archaea; phylum Micrarchaeota; class Micrarchaeia; order Anstonellales; family Anstonellaceae; genus JAGVIA01. The sequence continues at coordinate 14,836 of JAGVIA010000073.1, forward strand.
AGATGAGCGTGCCAGTCAAAATCACGCGCATCCTGCCTGACGGCTCGCCAAACGTGATTGAGCATCCGCAGGAGAGCATTGATTTTAAGGATGTCAAGGTGCTTGGCCCGAATGGCAGGCCGGTAAACTATTCATACGACGAGGCAACGAATTCCATCAAATTCACCGCCACTGCTGCTGGCAAATACCCGGTTTCCGCAGTCGGCATGATTCTTGACACAAAGCACAATCTTCTCATGGACACGGATTCTTATCCTGTTGAGGGAGTGGCAAAGGAAGTGCCGACTCCTAAAAAAGCAGAAATCCCAAGGACTCCACTCGATGTGAAACCGATTTATGCTCCGGCTACCGCTGCAACGACCGAGTTGCGTGTCCCAGTAATGACAATGACTGAGTCCTCAAACCTAAACAGCGTGATACCTGCTGCATCAGTTGACGAATTGCGGAGCATACTTGACGCAGCAGCGCAGACTCATGATCTCGGAGAGCGCAATAGCATACTCTCAACACAGCTGAGGGACTGGGCCAGAACCTATGGTGGAGTTGCCAGCACATTTGACCCGAACCAGACTGTAAGCCAGGTGATCACTTCGTTCCTCACTGGAGGAAAAAACTTTGATGATCTAATGGCAGCCTGGGAGAGCGGAGGAGTTGATATCGGCTTTGGCATGATTGACCCAAACAGCCCGCTTGGGCGCTCTCTGCGCATGCGAATGGAACAGGTTTTCATAAGCGATGTCGACATGCTCCGCCAGGCCGACTGGACCGCAGAAGGCAATGTCACGCTTTCTTACGGCAAAAATCTGCCCAAGAGCCCGGTAATCCAAAATGTGACGGCTGAGGTTTTCGCCGGCAAAAAAACAGTCAAGCCCAGATTCTCCCGAAGCCTTGTGGATTATCAGCGTGCAAGCACCCATCTTGCGGTTATTACTGCAGACAAGCTTGGCGCCGTCCAGCTTGGAGTTGGAGCGGATTTGATACGCGCTCAAGGCAAACAGGGCAGGGGATCCCTAAGCCTAACCGGAGATGTCGCGCGTTCGTTTACCCTTGGGTCATTTGGCTTCCTGCCCTACCTGTTCGGCTCGCAGGAGATTGTAAGCGGCACGAGTTTTGACACCATAAAGCGCGGTGTTGCTGGCGGAGGCTTGGGCGTAAAGGCGCCAATCATCGGAAACATCGACATAAAACTCAACCCGAGCATCTACATGGCGCTAAGGCACAACCCGAAGCTGGCAGGCGACCTGTCTGGTCCAAACTGGGCAAGCTCCACAATGCTATCTGCAGAGTGGAGGCCATACCGCTGGCTGGAAGTAGAAGGCGGTGTCGGAATGTCATTCATCAAGGAATCAACTCCTGACACTGCAAGCAAGAATTATATGCTCAATGTAAAAGTCACTCCGTAGGGGGATGGGGAAGATGAAACAAATGAAAATGGCCGCTGCACTTGCCCTGCTCTTCCTAACAGTGTTTGTGCAAGCTGAAGTGGTTGATTTCACAACCCGCTACGCACCTGAGAACCCGGCTCGCATGACGACAGTCAGCACGCAATTGAGCATAGACCCGTCAGTTGCGGTTCAAGGCGGAAGAACGACTATCTGCACCAACAGCCAAGTGACGCTTGCCCCATCCATCAACGCGCAATCTTGGTACTCAAGCTCCTTTGAGGCAGTCACTCCAAGCTATGCACAAAGCGCAGGCGAGCTTCTCGGCCCATTCGCCACCCAGGGCGGCCATTCCTCAAACCGCAATAATCCAATCCGCTGGGTAACTGCAGCAAATTACCAGACACTTTTCACAAATGGCGCAAACTTCCTCTGGAGCCCAACCATGTGGACGAACTTCTGGACGCCTATTGGCGGTCCGCAAGCGGTCCAAGAAAACATACACTACTGGCTGCACGGCGGAACAAGCACCGATTACATAACAGATCCAAATTCGCCGCATGGCACTTATGCGCCTGCGCTTATGGGCATTTACTGCAAGGGTCCCGTAAGTTTAATCTCCCCCAGCAACCCATCTTACAACCAAATCCTGTCTTCTGACTACCTTGGTGGCACCCTTTCAACACCGACGCTGACAATGCCTGCGTCTCCCGGCACGGTTACCTTCCTCACCAGGGCGGATGTGACGGGATGTTCTGCAAGCGAATATGACCAGCTTGTCGACTCAACCCAGGACAGCGGGCATATATTTGATGACAATTCCTTCAGCTACCAATTCAATGGCAACACTGTTTCAATTAACGTCGAAAACCCCTATTCCTGCCCCTCTCTCTCCGCATCCTCAAGCATCCCGCAGCAATGCACAAGCACTCCCTTCACATTCAGCTTCACAATCACAAACCCGTCAAGCAAGGCAATCGAAATATACGACGCGCGCCTGCCAACGGGCAGCCAATTCTCAGACCTTGGCGGCATGCCCCCCTCAATTATCGTGCCGGCATTCGGCTCGGCAACCGTGAGCACTGCGCATGCGATCGCACCTCCAACTTCTGGCACGCACGCCCTTCAAATCGAATTCCGCTTCCGCACTACAACCGCAGACTGCACGGGCAATCAGATTGACTGCGGCTGGCAGAATGTGCTCATTGCAAATGTGGATGTCGTGCAATGCGGCACCATGACATGCGCAGTCTCAAACCCCCTGCCATCAGACTGCATGAATCGTGGAGATTCGCGCCCATTCAACATTTCCTGCTATCTCAACGAGGAGCCTGCAAACTGCCCGCCCCTCCACTGGACAACGACGATAGACGGCGGAAGCGCAATGTTCCCGCAGGACACTGCCGGCGGCATTCCTGCACCGCAAAGCGCGCTTTTGGTTTCAAATTCGGCAACCATCCCGCAAGACGGGTTTGTGAATGCTATTGCGAGCGACGGGAGCGGCATGGTCTGCACTGGCGCGGCAGCCTGCATACGGGCAGGCACGGCAACGACTTGCACAGTGGCTGACGTGACCGGCGGCAGCATCTCCCCTGGTGACACGCACAATTTCAATGCATCGTGTTTCGATGGCGCAGGGCGCACTACTCTCTGCCCGCAGTTTTTCTGGTCGACAAGCGGCTTAACGGGCTCAAGAATCATTCCTTCCACTATCACTCCGCCTGGCATTGTCCCCCAGCGCACGCTTGCCTTCCATCCAACCGCTCCTGCACCGCAAAACGGCTCTATTAACGTAACTGACGGCGCAAGCCTCAGATGCGGCGCCAGGGTTGAGGTGAGCCTGCCATCTCCGCCTCCAATGAGCTGCTCCATTTCCGGCTCTGCAATAATCGACCCGGGCGCAAGCGAAATATACACTGCGACATGCTGGGATGAGGGCTTTGTTGTTGACTGCATTGGCCTGCACTGGACAACCACTCTGCCAGATGGGACAATGAATCCCATATACACGCCCCAAGCCCCGCCAACGCCCCAATCAACACTCTCGCTTCCGGCATCAGCGCCTGTGCAATCCGGGCAGGTGCTTGCAACAAACGAATCATACTTCCCGGTGTTCTCCTGCATCGCAGCAGTAGTTTCCACTCCTGTTCCAATCCTGCAGCCAGACCTTATAGTAAATCTCTCGTCAAACGCGCTTAACAACACCCTTGTCTATGGCAACTCTGTCCGGCTCATCGCCACTACCCGCAACATCGGAACCTTAAGCACACAGAACGCATCTGTCACCCGGCTTTTCAAGAACGGCGTGCAGTGGGATGATTTCACAATCACTGACCTTGCGCCAAACTCCCAGAGGCTCTCAGCACGCATCTACATATGCCAGGAAGGCGAGCCTGCCGTTGCCGTATTCAATGCGACTGCGGATGCCACAAGCACGGTATACGAATCAAACGAGAACAACAACGAGGCAGTGCCGGGGCTTGTGTTCACCTGCGGCCCGGGCGCGGATTTCCCTGACTCCTGCGAGCTTGATCCTGGCGCAACGCCCATCGGCATGGGCGGCACGCAGCGCTTCAACATCACCTGCTTCACCAACGTATCCGGCGTCCCGGCGGAGACCTACTGCCCGATAATAAACTGGTGGAGCGACTGCGGCCCGATTTCATTTGACGAAAACATCGACCACGCATATGTTACGCGCACTAACGTAGTATGCACGAACGTCACTGCATCTGCGCTTGACTTCAATTGCAGTGCAATAATCGCAGACCTGCCTGACATCGTGACCATCATAGATGTAGACGACTTCACGCCCAACATCGGAGACTCGGCAATGGTCAAGATAAGCGAGTGCAACATCGGCTTCCTGCCAGCTGGCCCAAACACGCTCAACGTGACTGTTGCCGGCGCGCTGATGCAGCATCCTGTCGGCACGCTCACCGCAGGCATGTGCTTTGCAGCAGACCCATTCGAAGTGCCCTGCAGCATCCCAGGCTTCATCACAGTGCGCTCATACGGCGATGCGCTCCAAAATGTGACTGAGGCAAACGAGCGCAACAATGGCGCGGTCGCAACCATAAACTGCGGCGCAGTGCTTGCATGCCCGGATTACATCTAGGGCGTGCGGAATTTGCACCTGAAAAAGCGGCTAATTCAATATAAGCCCATCTGTTTTTGGCATGCGCGCTATAATTTTTTCCATAATGTTCTTATCCAGCGGCACTGGATCTCCGATCACTACAATTTCGCTATCCGGCACGGCATCATAAACCGGAATGAACGATGCGGCAAATTGCTTCCTATCTTCAATCAGAGCTTTGGCTTGTCTTGACGCCTCTTCCCTCTGCCGATAGAACCTTTCCCAAAGCGCCCGGATTTTCGCCTCGGCATGTTCTTCATTCTCTGCTGCCTTTTCCATCGCAAGCTCAAGTGCGCCAGCCTCTTTTCCAGTTGCGGCAGCAAAAGCCCGGAGCAGGCATGAATGCGCATTTGTGAAATCACCCTGCGCCTTCTCAAAATGAAAAACAATGTCAATGGCTTTCTGCTCCTCCATCGCATCAGCCCTCACCGCAAAAATATCGCCCAGAACCGACTCCCACTTGCCTGCGGCAAGATATCTTGTTCCGGCAGCCATGTCATCTCCCAGCGAAACATGCAATGACGCTGCGGCGCGGCTGCACTCTGCAATCCACTCCAGATGCCCAATGGCAAAAAGCCCGCCCTTCCCACTGTCAAGCCCCCTGCCTTTTCTTGCCGCCTCGTAATATGCCCGCTCATAATAATCCGCAGCCTTCTCATACAGCCGCGCAGCCTTCCTTTCAGATGTTTCCTTCACGCTTCCTGCGCGCCTCTCCCGAAGAACCGCAATCTCATAAAGCGGCTCCTGCGCATTCAAACCCGCAATTCTTGCGGCAAAATTCCCAAGCTTCCATGCAGCAAGCCCGCGAATGTAAGGAAACGTGCGTATCTCCTTCAAATGCAAAGGCGTTTTCATTGCCGTCAGCCGGATTTCCATAATAACACTATATGTTAATTTTCTACCACCATTTCTTAATAAGCCTTTCCACGTGCATGCGTAGCAAAACTTTATTTATACGCCGTGTGTCATCTAGGAGCCTGTTGCAAATTGCCTCTGAAGCTTCTTCTTAGGGAAAGCTGCTTACGACTTTTGTGAGAATAAAGCCTCAGTCGGAGTCTTCGACCCCTTGC
>JAGVIA010000100.1 GCA_020056305.1 archaeon
CTTCCCCTGCTGGCAAGAAATCTTCTTTTGAGAATAAGACTGGGGCGCTTTCATCCAATGCCTGAAGGCATTGGGTTTCCCGCGCCTAGGCAACTAACGCCCCAGTACCTTAGCTGGTTTGGATAAACAACTTGGGCAAATACAACGCGGTCATATACGTTCCGATCGGGCAGAATGGCATGCCGCTTTTCAAAGACGTTGACAACATTGACGAGTGGGGCGCGCAAAGAGGGGCGTTCAACCCGGAAGTTGTGCAGGAAGGGCAGTGAGAAATAGGCTGGAATGCGATGCAAAAAAGACAGCGGCAGCGCTCTAAGACGGCAGGCTAACGTAAACCGGGCGCGAATGGAAAACGATATTTCCCCCAACTATTGCCCGTTCGCCTGCGTTCAGCTTGATGCACAAGCCGGAAGGGGAGGGCACTATTTCAAAAGTGGCGGCTATTTGCAAGCCGTTCCGTGTGCCATCAATCTTGGAGGAAAGGGGCGTGCCTTCGAAAAAAGATGCAAGCGCGTATCTGAGCGGCTCGTCAAGGGCGATTGCGGTCCTGCCGCGGTTCTCGCTTCGGATAGTGAGATGCTTGGAATCAATGCAGAGCCTGCCGCGGCCGCCATGGGAAAGCGCTGCGTAGAGGCTTGCTTTGCCATGCTCAATCTGTTTTGCCATCCTGCGCTTGTATGCAGTGTGTCGCGCCTCGTGCAATCCCTTTTGCAATTGCGCAATAGTTTCCTTTGCGGCAAACGCGCGCTTGTGCAATTTGGAGAAAGCGGGCGGGTGGTGTACTTTTTTTGAGAGTGTTGAGAGGCTTTTTCTGCATCCTTCTGCAGCAGCACGGAATGCGGCTATTGCAAGTGCCGGCTTCTTTGCCGCGTTCACCTTTGAAACAGATGCCGAGAGCTTGCCAAGCTGCCCCAGTGCCTTCTCAAGCTCCCATGAGAGGTTTTCATGCTGCGCGCATACGACAGCATCAGGGATGATGCCAAGCTGAGAGTCAATGTCAGAGTGGAGCTTATGCAATACCACGGCAGATTCATTGAGCGAAAATTCGGATGCGTCCGGCTTGACTGCTGCCGCCCTCTGGGCGGCTTTTTCTATTTTCTCAAGCTCCTCTTCTATCTTTGAGGGTTCTATGGGCGAGTCAAGCTTGGTTGCAAGCGCGTCAAGAAGTGCCGATGCCCTTGCATTCAGCTCAGCGATGGTCTGCTCGCACTCCTGCACATGCCCAGTCGCCATGAGATAATCCTGCCAAGCTTTCTTTATAAAATTAGGTGTTTTTACCCTTTCACCACGGCGATTGGCACCATTTTTGCGACAATGCCTGAGATGCCGGCAAGCTCGACTGCGCGGACAACTTCGCCGACATCCTTGTATGCGGCAGGCGCCTCTTCTGCAATCAAGCCCATTTCAGTTGCCTTAATCATGATTCCCTTGTCAGAGAGGTTCTGCTGCACGTCTTTTCCTCCCCAGGATTCCACTGCGCGCTTTCTGCTCATTGCCCTGCCAGCTCCGTGGCATGAGCTTCCAAATGTCTCCTTCATGCCTCCAGGTTGCCCGACAAGCACATATGACGCAGTGCCCATTGTGCCGGGGATGAGGACGGGTTGCCCCACATCGCGGTAAATTTGCGGGATTTCGCTTCTTCCTGCCGCGAATGCGCGGGTTGCGCCTTTGCGGTGCACGCATACTTTTGTGCGCTTGCCATCAATGTCATGCTCCTCGAATTTTGCGATGTTGTGGCACACATCATAGACAAGGGGCATTTGCTCTCCAGTGCCCTTGCCATATATTGAATCAAATGTTTCCCTTACCCAGTGCATCATCACATGCCTGTTTATGAATGCGAAATTGACTGCGCAGCGCATTGCGCCCAAATAATTTTCAGCTTCCCTGCTCTTGATTGGGGCGCAGCAGAGTTCGCGGTCAGGAAGCATTATGCCATATCTGCGGGCAGCATCAAGCATGATGCGCAAATTGTCATCGCACACCTGGTGCCCGAATCCCCGTGAGCCACTGTGTATCATTACGCATGCCTTGCCCTCTTCCAAGCCGAATTTCTTTGCGACATCAGGCTTGACTACTTGCGTTATTTCCTGTATTTCCAGAAAATGGTTGCCTGCGCCCAGGGTGCCGAGTTGAGGCCTGCCACGCTTCTTTGCCATTGGAGTGACAAGTGACGGGTCTGCGCCGTCAATCCTGCCGCCTTCCTCGCATTTCAGCGCATCTTCGGGATATCCGTATCCTTTTGCGATTGCCCATGGCACGCCTTCAGTTATGGCATGGTCAAGCTCGGATTCGGTCAGGCGCAGCTTGCCTGTGGAGCCTACGCCGGATGGCACGTTTGTGAAGAGCTTGTCAACCAATTCGCGCTGCTTTGAGAGGATTTGCGCCTTTGTGAGGTTTGTTGCAATCAGGCGCACGCCGCAGTTGATATCGTATCCTACACCGCCAGGCGAGATGACGCCATGCTCCAAATCGAATGCGGCAACGCCACCAATTGGAAAGCCATAGCCTTCATGGCAGTCTGGCATGGCGCAGGCATGGGAGACGATGCCGGGAAGTGTCGCAACATTGCGAAGCTGCCCAAGGCTGCGGTCTGTCTGTATTTTCTCCATGAGCGCAGAAGTGGCATATATCCTGGCGGGAACGCGCATGTCGCCAGCACGCTCGATTTCATACATTGCTTCTGAAATTTGTTTCATTAGAATCACTCTAGTTTCATTGGAGAATTAGGGATGTAATGAGGCATTAAGCCTATAAAACCGTTTCGACATAGGATGGAACAGGGGTGGGGGCATGAAGCTGGGCATAGTGATATCGACAAATGAGGCTGAAACGGTCTGGAATGCGCTTCGGCTTGCTAATTTTGCAAGGAAGGAAGGCGACGAGGTGGGCGTTTTCCTTGTTGGGAAAGGGGTGGAATACGAAAAGGCGAGCGCCGGCAAATTTGATTGCGCAGGCGAGGCGAAAAAGCTTCTTGATGCTGGCGGGAGGATGATGGCTTGCGGGACGTGCCTCAAATTGCGCAATCAGGAAGGCGGCGAGCTTTGCCCGCTTTCAGGGATGAAAGACTTGCATGCGCTTGTGAGGGACAGCGACAGGGTCGTGTCCTTCTGATAGGTTATATTTGTTGCTTTGCATAAGTTTGCCCATTGCCCCCATAGTTTAATGGATCAGATTTTTCGAAGTGCCTTCGAAAAATACTCGCGAAGCTCCAGCTTCGCGATAGAATGCTGGCCTCCGGCTGCGCATCCTCCGGAGCCATCTGACCTGCCCCCTTAAATTCGTTCATATTCAGAAATTTGTACATTGCCCCCATAGTTTAACGGATAGAATGCTGGCCTCCGAAGCCGGTGATCGGCGTTCGAATCGCCGTGGGGGCGATTCTTGAAAATAGACTACCAGCCGCCCCAAACGCCGCCATAATAGCCTCGTGGGGTGTTATCTATAATAGGGTATGCAAGCGGATACGGATTTTGCTGCCCCCAGTTGCCAAGCTCTATCTTGAGCTGCGTTTCCTGCGCGCGCCACACCATGCCAGGGTCGCTGATTGGAGCGGACGAGAACGGACCTGGCTTCCCATATTGCCCAAAAACACCTGCCTTTTTTGCCGCTGCTATGGCACTCTCTTCTTCCAATTCTTTTGCCAACCTGACCTCGCCAGTTGAAGTATAAGGAAGGTACGCAGTTTCATCAGTTTTGGTGAAACAATGAAACCAAACGTAACCTTCCCAATAGGTGCTGTC
>JAGVIA010000065.1 GCA_020056305.1 archaeon
GACAGCACCTATTGGGAAGGTTACGTTTGGTTTCATTGTTTCACCAAAACTGATGAAACTGCGTACCTTCCTTATACTTCAACTGGCGAGGTCAGGTTCATAATATCACCTGGTAGTAGTGCAATGAAATCGCGGCGCACTTTTATATACCTTGGCGGAAAACATTATTTTATGAAAAAGGGACAAGCAGCTATTGAGCCGAACTGCCGTTCGGCTGCTCGCAGCCGCCGTGGGCAGGCTGCTATGGAGTACCTGATGACGTACGGCTGGGCACTGCTTGCGCTTTTCGTTGTGCTTGTCGCCCTTGTGGCATCCGGCATCTTTGCGCCAGGCCGCTTTACGCCCCAGGAGTGCTATTTCCAGCCGGAGCTGCAGTGCTCGCCTTTCATATTGTACCGGGATAGCGGCATGCCCCCGGCAACCACCGTGCTTACCTTCAATGTGAAAAACGGCTTTGGCTTCCCGGTGAAGTTCACGAACGTCATATTCAAGACGACAGGTATCGGCCCCTTCAATGAATACAGTGACCATCCGATAAACGACCCGGACAAGAAAAGCCTGCCAATGATACCTGCTGGTGAGAATTATACGATAACTTACACGTTTGATGGCGAGCCCCGGCCGCCGCGCGGCACAAGCCAGAAGGTAATTGTGAACATGGAATACCTAAACTGCATGAATGCAAGCGTGACAGACCAGTGCATACCCGCGGCTCTCCCGATCCACTACACATCGGGCAGGATAACGGCAACTGTTGAGGGGAATTAGGGCATAGACTGATTTTTGCATAAAACACTTATGTTTGCGGACTTATGGGCAGCTGGCAGCGCTTGCTAGTATTTTTTCCTCTATTTCCCACCTTGCCGTTTGGTTTAAAAATATCTACTGCTTATTTTGTCCGCGACCAGCGGGGAGCCATACATGGTTTTCATCAGCAGAATTAAGTTTAGAGGCTTCAAGTCGTTTAGGCAGGCAGAGGTAGTGCTGCCCAAGGGGTTTGTCTGCCTCGCAGGCCCGAACGGCTCGGGCAAGAGCAATGTCACCGACGGAATACGCTTTGCGTTAGGCGAGATGGGCCTGCGCTCATTGCGCGCAAGCAAGGTTGCCGAGCTCATTAACCAATCTTCAACGAAAGCAGAGGTCACGCTAACAATTGACGGAGAGCAGCATTTCGAGGTCAAGCGCGCAATCCGCGAGGACGGGAAAGTGGCATACCGGCTTGACGGAAAGCGCGTGACAAGGCGCGAGGTGCTCGAAGCGCTCCGACCCGTTGGGCTTGAAATCGGCTCGCACAACATAATCGCGCAGGGACAGGTCCAAAAAATCGTCGAAATGAATGCAAAGGAGCGCCGGGGCATCATTGATTCCATTGCAGGCATTGCCGAGTTTGAGGAGAAAAAGGAAGAGGCGCTAGGCGAGCTTGGCAAGGTGGAAAGCAGGATATCTGATACCAACATTGTGCTCTCGGAGCGAGAGGCCATACTCACACAGCTTGAAAAGGAGAAAAATGACGCGCTTGCATACCGCGAGGCAGACACTCTTCTTAAGAGAAGCAAGGCAACGCTTGTGAACCACGAGTATTCCAAGCTTGAAAAATCGCACAACGAGCTCATGGGCAATTACACGAAAAGGAAGGCTGAGGGCGAATCTCTCCTGTCTGAAATCCTCTCCCTTGACTCAAAAATTGCGGCGCATGAGGCAGAGCGCGGCGAGCTTGCGGCAAAAATAAACAAGCCCGGCGAGCGCGAGCGGCTCATGGCGCAAATCGAGGAAATCAAGGTGTCAATCGGCTCAAACACTGCAACTGGTTCGGAAAAAAAGAAAGACAGCGAGAGATTGTCATCCGAGCTTGTTGCACTTGAAACAGAGCGCAAGGCTGCAAAAGACAAGCTATCGGAGAGCAAGGCTGCGCTTTCAAAAATGGCAGCGGAGCTCCAAGATGTGCAATCCAAGATGGCAAAGTTTGAGCGCAACGGGGCTGGTGGCGAGAGCGGCTCTGAAAAACTGCATGCTGATGCGGATGCCCTTCTTGTGACAGTAAGCAAGATGCGCGAGGAAAAGGCAGGCTTGTCCGCAGGATTGGAAAAGACGCAGGAGCTCCTTGGCATCCGGGAGGATGATTTCAAGAGGCTGACTGGCGGCAGGGACACGGAAAGATTGACAGGAGAGCTTGAGAATTTGAGAAAGGATGCGACAGGGCTTGAGAAGGAATTGACTTCACTTTTTGAGAATGAGAAGGAGCTGAACCGGCAGGTGCCTGAGCTTGACAAGAAGATGCTTGAGCTAAAGGAGAGGCTTGCAGTGTTCCGCGCAAGCGCAGGCTCGTCTGGCGTGAATCCGGCAGTGTCTGTGGCGCTTGGGCTGGGCATGTTAGGCATTTATGGGACTGTCGGGGACTTGATAAAAACCGACGGGAAATATTCTGTTGCCGTTGAGGCAGCGTGCGGGCAGCGATTGTCATACCTTGTTTGCGATACTCTTTCCACTGCAACAGCCGCTATTGAAAAGCTCAAAAGCAGCAAGAGCGGCAGGGCGACATTTTTGCCCCTTGATGTGGTGGTGAGCGATTCGTCAAAGCGGGCGGGCACGCCGCCATCAGGCTCGCTTGGCTACCTCATTGATTTCGTGGAGTTTGACAGGCATTACGAGAGGGCGCTGGGATATGTGTTTGGCGACACGCTGCTTGTCTCGTCAGTTGAGGCTGCGCGAAAAATCGGGATAGGGAAAGCGCGCATGATTTCGGTAGAGGGCGAGCTTGTTGAGAGAAGCGGCGCAATCACGGGCGGCTCGATGAAGGCGACGATTCTTGCAAAGACCGGCATGGCAAAGCTTGAGAAGGATGTGGAGGCGCTCAAAACCGAGCGCGAGGGGATTTACCAGCACTTGTACGAATTGCGCGAGGAGATGTCCCGCAAGAGAAAGGAGAAGGCAGAGGCTGAAGTGAAGGCAAAGGGAATCGAGCTTGAGCTTGGCATGGGAAGGGGAAGCGGCGAGAGCCAGCATGCCAAGATAAAGGGCGAGATGGCATCTCTTGAGAAGCAATTGTCTGATGGCAGAAAAAAGCTTGAGGAGATGGAGAAGCAAATTGGGGCGGGGGAGAAAAAGCGGCAGGGGCTTCTGACAGATGCGGCTGCTGCCGAGGAAAAGGAGTTTGCGGAGAAAGAAGGCGAGCATGCAGAGCTGCGTGAAATCACTGCAAAGAAATCCAGCCTGCTTGCAGCAATAGGCGGCAAGAAAGAGGAGGAATCATTGCACTCATCAGCATTGGCGGCAATTGAGGAGAAAGTGGCTGCCGCAAAGAAGGCATCGGTTGATGTGAAGAAATCCATTTCAGAAATAGAATCGCATCTCTCAACATGGGGCAAGCAGAAGGCGGAATTCGAGGAGAAGCTAAAGCACATCGGCAAGGAGACCGAGGCGCTTTACAAAAAAATGCAGGAGGCAGAGGCGAAGATGAAATGGGCTGCAGGCGAGCGCGGCAAGCTCAAATACTCCCAGGATCGCATTGAGGCTGAGATAAACCAGATGAATGTCAAGCGCGCCACAATTGAGACAAAGCTTGCCGACCTCAAAGTCGAGGTGGAAAAATTTGCGGGCGTGGAAGTCATTGACGCGTCACGCGAGAAGCTTGAGGAGATGGCTGCAAAGAGCGAGACTGCGCTCTTCACGCTTGGGAACGTGAACCAGAAGGCGCCGGAGCTCTACGAGCAGAAAAAAGCCGAGATTGAGGATGTGAAAGGCAAGGTGAAGCGGCTTGAGGATGAGAAGGCGGCGGTGCACCGCATGATTGAGGAGATAGACTCGAAGAAGCGCGCCATATTCATTGAGACTTTCCAGGCGGTAAATGACAACTTCAAGACACTGTTCTCGCACATCTTCCCCGGCGAGGGCACACTTGTGCTTGAGCAGCCCGCAGACCCGTTTGCCTCAGGGCTGCAGATAAAGGTGCGGGACGGCAAAAAGGACAGGTACCTTGATTCCATGTCTGGTGGCGAGAAATCGCTTCTTGCACTCGTGTTCATATTCTCAATACAGATGCACAAGGCTGCTCCCTTCTACATCCTTGACGAGGCGGACTCTTCCCTTGACAAGGCAAACAGCCTAAAGCTTGCGCAGCTTCTCTCAAAGCTTTCCAAGAACACGCAGTTCATCGTGGTGACGCACAATGACACTGTGCTGACGTCTGCTGATGTTGCACTTGGCGTGACAAAGACCGATGACGGCAGCAAGATTGTGGGCGTGCAGCTAACACAAGCTGCGGAAGTCAAAGTGAGGAGAACTGCTTAAGATACCAAAAAGTGGGTGGCCCGATTAGAATTCATTCGTCAATGAGAGTTTCGCAAATGGATGATGGAGAAGGTTCGAAAAGATCTTAACATCCCCATTTGCTGCCGGCATGTTTGCTGGCAAGCCTGCCATATGAATTGTCAACGACCTTGCTTATGACATACAAAATTGGCAGTGCAACGGCACTTGCGGCAAGAACTGGCAGTGCGATGATAAACCATATGGCATAGCGGGGCAGCTGTGATGTTTTTTTGGGTGCTTTGAAGATGTTTCTTAAACCGAAGAACCTGTACCATACCATGTGGTAGGCGATCGCATACTCCCCTTCGCGCCCTCCTTGGCTGCGGAGAAATTTTGCGAAATCTGCCTTCCCTTTCTTGCAGGCATAGTCAAGCGGAGTTTCACCGTGATCGTCCTTGGCGTTTACATTCGCCCGTGTTTTCAATAAGAGTTTCGCAAGCTCCACGTTGCCCAGTCTGGATGCCATGTGCAGTGGTGTACTCCCATCTGCATCAGTGGTCTTGGCGTCTGCCCCTTTTTCAATCAGAAACTGCGCTACTTCAAAACGATCTTTTAAGCAAGCCAGATACAATGGTGTTGCAAACCAGCTATTTTTGGCATCTATGGCAGCTCCCTTGTCAAGAAGGAATTTAACTGCATTGAGATGCCCTTCCGAAGCAGCGATATGGATTGGCCGCATGTCAAAATCTGCCCCGAAAGTTATCGAACTGTGGGAACTGTCCGCATTGATATCGGCTCCATTTTTAAGAAGCTCCCGAATTACGTCCAAGTTGCCGTCAAATGCCGCACTATGCAACTGGGTGCACCCGTCGTAGGCGTGCACATTCGGCAATGCGCCTTTTGATAGCAAAAGTTGCGCAGCATAAGCTGTTGTGGCATAGTGGAGGGGCGTGCGCCCAGTGCGGTCAGTGCCGTTGACATTGGCGCCATTCTCCAGCAGCAGTTTCATCAATGCCACATCATCGTTCTTGCACGCAATGTGGAGGGCGCTTGAGCGGCCCTGGCAAAGATCAAGCAAGCTTGGATCGGCCCCATCCAAAAGGGCTTTCTTGGCGCCACGCAGATCGGATTTTTCGCAGGCGGTGCGCAGCCTGGAGGTTGGAGAGCCTGCTGGAACTTTCAAACTTTCATAGCCTTTTTTGAATGAATTCACAGGATCACCTGACCGTTCTTGAGCATCATAACTGAATTATTTAAATACTGATTCATATTATCGCTTTTTCTATTTCGAGCCGGCTATTGCGTAGCCGGTGCCATTTGAGGACACCGTAATCGTGCCGTTTAAGTCAGTGCGCCAGACAGGGATCTGCTTTAGTTGCATCCGCGTAATAGTTGTCGGGTTTGGCAGCCCCTCGCTATTTGTTCCCACAGAGATTATTGCAGCCTTTGGCGAGATGCGATCGATTAGCTGTAAAAGCATCTCGCTCGACCTGCCAGAGCCATGATTTGTGAGTTTCACCACGTCGCAGTCCAGCGCACCCCCGCCGCTTCCGATGAGAAGCGGGTCTATCTCCTCTGGCGCATCCGAGAGGAGCACTGCGCAAAAGCTCTTGTACGTGAGTATCATGGCAACCGCATCTGTCTGCGGGTTTGTGCCAAAACGGTTAAGCTGCGGGTTTAGGATGTCTATCCGCATGCCGTTAACCTCCAGGCTGTCGCCTGCTGCAGGCCATTTTATCGGCATTGCCTTGTCATATGTTTCTGCATAAAGAGAAGTGAATTCTTCGGATGTTGCGCGCACCTTGTTGTCCCAGAATTCGTCTGCAGGAACTGCACGAAGCACAACTGGCAGGCCCCCTATGTGCTCTGCCGCGGCGTATGTGGCAACAATTGCCTGCAGGCGCGAGATGTTCTGGCTTCCGATGAAACTCACAACAGGCAAACCATGGTCCAGGTCCCCGCCATCCACAAGCATTGCAAATGAGCCTTTCTTCACTAGAATCGAATCGCCGAAACCCACGTCAATGAAATAGATATAGAGGGGCGAGTCCGGCTGGTATTCGATTCCAAAGGTGCCTTCGGATATTTTATTTGAGGATGCGGGGCGCGTGTCATTCTGCATTATTGGCAGGGTTGGGAGTGTCTCATTTGTTGCGTTTGTTTCATTCGTCGTTGCATTTGCCCCGTTTGTTTCGGTTGTCTCGTTCAATTCGAATTCAGGCTCGTCTTCAATTATCGCAATCGAGCCCTCTTCTGTGCCAAAATCAGTCTGGTTCGTGGCATTGGTATCGTTCACGGCAGGCTCAGGCTGCGGCGGGGTTTCAGGCTCCTCGAAAACAGGCGGAGGGGGCTGCGGCTGGGCGCAGCCAAAAATGAGGAAGGCAAGAAGGATTATTGAAAAAAATGCAAGGATGTTTGGATTAGCCATGCCGCACTTTCTCCTTGCATGTTTAAAATATTCCCGATTGCGCATCAGAAATACGTGCTTCTCTCCCAATCAGTCACAAGCATGCGATATGCGTCCCACTGCGCGGTTTGCGCCTCGTGAAGCTTCTCATAGACATGCTCGCCAAGCGCTGTGCGCACCACCTTGTCTCCCTCAAGCTCATTCATTGCCTCTTTCAGGTTTGCAGGCAGCGTCTTGATGTAAAGCTCGTTTAGCTTCCGGTCGTCAAAGTGATAGACATTCTCCTCGACAGGCTTTGGCGGCTCAAGCTTGCGCTCAATACCATCAAGGCCTGCTGCAAGCATGCACGCGAATGCAAGGTAGGGATTGCATGACGGGTCAGGGAAGCGTATTTCTGCGCGCGTTCCGCTCTCCTTTCCCTCTATTGCGCGGGGTATTCTCACCAATGCAGAGCGGTTTATCGAGCCCCAGCAGATGTACACTGGAGCTTCGTAGCCTGGCACAAGCCTCTTGTACGAATTCACTGTAGGCGCGACCACTGCCGAAAGCGCGCGGGCGTGATCCAATATGCCCGCGATGTAGTGCTTTGCTGTTTGGGAGAGCTTGTACGGGTCAGATGCGTCATGGAAGGCATTTTTACCGTTCTTCCAAAGCGACTGGTGCACGTGCATGCCCGAGCCGTTTATGCCCTGCATCGGCTTTGGCATGAATGTTGCATGCAAGCCGTGCTTTCTTGCAAGTGTTTTGACAGTGGTTTTGTAAGTCATGACTGAATCCGCAACTGCAAGCGCATCGCCGTAGCGGAAATCTATCTCATGCTGGCCTGGCGCGCATTCGTGGTGCGCCATTTCTATGCGCAGCCCCATTGCTTCGAGCGCAGGCACTATTTCGCGGCGCAAATCAACTGCCAAATCCTTTGTCGCCAAATCAAAATAGCCGGCATCATCGTGCACCTGCGCGTTTGATGGGTCTAAGGGCCCGCCGTTGTTCCCCTTGAATATGAAGAACTCAAGCTCGGGCCCGGTATAGAAGTCATATCCCATCTTCTTTGCCTTCTCCATGTTCCGCTTCAGCACGTGCCTTGGGTCGCCTTCAAAAACGCGTTTTTCATCCATGTGAACATCACATATTATGCGCGCAACCTTGCCCCCAGTCCATGGCTGCACGGCATATGTCCTCGTGTCCGGCACCAGGAACATGTCGCTCTCATATATGCGCGCAAATCCTTCTACAGACGAGCCGTCAAACCACAAGCCTTCTGTCAGCGCATGTTCAACCATGCTTGCCGTGATTTCGCACATCTTGGGAGTCCCCAGGATGTCAACGAACTCCAAATCCACAAACTGCACGCCTTTTTCCTTGATGTCCTTCATCACACGGTCCTTCTCCTCGGCACTAATCGCGCTTAGCATAGCCACAACCCCCACAAAACTGATGAGTGGAGTTGTATGATAGTTATATAAATATTTTTAGCGGAATTTCTAGTGAATTTGAGCAGAAAAATGAATAAAAAATGGACAAAAGTCTAGCATTTCAACAAAATATAACGGGAAGGTGGACAAATGTTGGAGAAGAACGACAGGGAAATCATTCTTGAGCTCAAAAAGAACGGGAGGGACTCATTCCGGGAGATTGCAAAGAGGCTGGATGTGCATCCGACGACACTCATAAAGCGCGTGGAGAGGCTTGTGAAGGCCGGCGTGATAAGGGGATACGGGGCGCACGTGGATTTGCTTGCGATGGGTTATGAGTTCATGGCAATGATTGACATGCGCATATCGAAGGGGCATCTGCTTGAGGTTGAAAACAAATTGCGCAGCCAGCCTGGCGTGGTTGCCATTTACGACGTGACAGGGGATTATGATGCAATGGTGCTTGTGGCTTGCAAGAGCAGGGGCGAGTTTTCAAAAATAGTAAAGCACATGCTGGCTGAGAGCTATGTGGAGAGGACGAACACGCACGTCATATTGAATATAATAAAAAATGAGTACGAGTTCATGCCGCAATGATTACTGCTTGCAGCCGATGTTGTAAATGTCCCACTTCAAGTCCTTCTTTTTCTGCAATTCGGCATGAATCTGCCCCAGCAGCGATGCTTTCAGAGACTTGTACTTGCCCATTTCCACTTCGGCATTCCCAATGTGATATCGCCTGTTCTTCACATTGAAGCAGAACATGCTCTCATGCACGTTCTCGCAATTGTGCCCAAAATACAAATCTGAACAATAACCGCTGCAATCTACCTCGAAGCAACGGGTGAGCTGCGTGCAGGAATACACATGCATCGAGAATGCTGAATCAAAAGGCGAGTCGCATCCGAACAGGTATTGCGATTGCCTTGGCCAGAAGCAATAGCCGCAGTATTTGTCATAAAGCGTGACTGAAGTCCGATAGCAGTTTGCAGAATCATCAAGAAGCGCGCATTCGATGTTGTTGGAGTTGGTGCCTTCCACCCTGTCGATATTGAAAAAGGCAAGCTGTGAGAGTTTTTCATGTGCGTTTTTCAGGCTCAATCCCTCAACATCCGCAGCCTGCAGTTTTGTCGCCTCCCCAAGCGCAAGCGATTCCTCGCGGGTAATTATCCTGTCCTTGGGAAGTTCTGGAAAATGCGCATAAGGGGCCATGATGATTTCCTTTTCGCTTGCCACCGAAAGCCGCTTTCCCACAACCCGAGTGTGTTTGGTCAGCCAGCCTGCATACGAGTCTATGCCGCCCTCGAGCTTTTTGCCGAAAAGAATTGAGGTCGTTTGCAAAAATGCATCCTCTATTCTTCCCTTGTCAGTTCTTTCAGCAGGCGCCAGGATTTTGGCAGACGCCGGCATTTTTGGCTTCTCTTTCCTGCTTTTCTGGACTATTTCAAGCAGCGAGGGCAGTTTTTTGTTTTTTCTAAGCTCGCCTGCCATTTCTGAAACGAGCTTGCCCTTGAGGCTGGAATATTTGGCTTGCTCAAGCGGCAGATTCCCTATGGCGTGCTTTTTGCTGTGCAGATTGAAACAGAAAATGCACTCGGCGCATGCGTCCAGCCCGCAGGAGTAATGGCAATCCGCGCAGTTTGTGCTGATCCAGAGCTCGAAGCAGCGCTTGTTCCGCATGCCCCAGTTGCACCGGATGCAATGAGCCGATTCCCCAAAGGCGTTGCAGCCAAAGCAATCCTCATCGTATCTCATTATGGAGCCGTGCGCAATGTATTTTGAGTTCCCACAACGGGCAATTTCATGAAGGTAAAAGCTGTCGTTAATGTTCGAGCTTTTTTCGATGTGCCCGGAATTGCCGAATACTATGTTGCCGGAATAGGAAGCCCGTTCGCCCAGTGCCCCAATTATCGAATCGATGTCCTTGATTTCATTTATGTTTAGCGGCTCGAATTTCTTGTTGAAGTCGACCTCGTCGAAGCTCAAGAAGCGCGAACCGCCCGCATAAGCGGTTGGTGCGCAAGAGACGTCTTTGCCAGAAAGATGCGATTTGTGATGCGTTACCTTCTCAGTAAGCCCGGAAAGCCAAGGGGAAAAATCCTGCAGGCTGCCAACCTCCTCCTTGAATAGCACCTTGCATGCGCCGCGCCAGCGCTTGTCCAGGACATCGAGTGTTTCGCTCATTTGCCACCGCCTCTTCGGCTTTTGCAGGCAACACCTGCGCACAATCCCGCCCCTTGCCTGCTCCGCGTTATGCCTTGCAACGCCAGGATAGATTGCACTATCTTCCTGCGTGCACAATCTCGCTTCTTGCCTGCTCCACCTGATGGCGCGCAACATCCTGCTTCTTGCGGAAATTGGGCAGCAGCGAGTTTGAGAAGCGGATTGGCACAAGCTCATCGTAAATCGCATTCATCATGTCAAAGTAGTAGCCGGCCTCTTTTTTCTTCCCAACTTTTAAGCATTCCAGCATCTGCCTTCGAAGCTCCCCTACAAAGTCGCACATGCCAAGCAAATATGGCTCAAATGGCATGCCAAGCTCCTCAAAGCCCGGAAGCTCGCGGCGCTCGATTGCGGCAAGCAATAAATGCGCCTCTGCGACCTCCTGATATGTCTGCGTAAGCAGGTAATCAAACACCTTTGTCTTTGCAATCGGGCAGAGCTTTTTTTCTATCTGCGAAAGCTCCGCCTTTGCATTTTTCAGCTCGCCTGCGTGCATCATCTTTATCGAGTTTGAGCAGTGGCGGATTATTTCGCGCGTTGTGCCCAGTATCCTGTCCTGCTCCTTTTCGCGTTTTGTCAGCTCCGCGACCATTTTTTCGATTTTGAGATTGGTTATAGTCTTGTTTTTTCCCACGGAATTGTTTCGAAGCGAGTGTTTTTAAATTCCATTAAGGGTAGAGTTATAGCAGTCCGCGAAAGTTTCGCGGACAAGCATGATAGCAAACCCGACGACAGCACAAGCCCAAAGTGTCGATGTGCAAAATGCCGAAGCATTTTGCATCAGACATCGCCCTTCTGGCGATGCTGAATTGCTTTTCGGGTTTGCTATAGCAGCAATTGGCGAGGGCAAATAATGGCAACTGTGGTTCTATCATTGGGCGGAAGCCTCGTGAATCCCGGCAAGCCTGACCGCAAATACGTCGCGGCGCTTGCGAAAATACTCATTGCCGCAAGGCACAAGTTCGGAATCGTTGTTGGCGGGGGCAAGAATGCGCGGCTTGTTGCGGAAAAGGTGCGGCTTCACGGCGGAAGCGAGTATGAGGCTGACGAGGCGGCAATCGCATGGACAAAGAAGAATGCGAAAATTGCCATGCATGAGATAAACAGGGCGGCTGGCAAAGATGTTGCATCGCCTATAGTGCCTGAGACTTTTTCCGAGGCGCGCCAGCTTTCAAACAAGTACAAAATTGTTGTGATGGGCGGCACAATACCTGGCATCACAACGGATACGGACGCCGTGCTTTTGGCAGAGTGCCTAAAGGCAGAGCGCGTGCTGAATTTGAGCAATGTTGATGGGGTATACTCTGACAACCCGAAGAAAAACCCGAAGGCAAAAAAATTCGGGCATATGACTTATGCGCAGCTCATCGCATTGGCGGGAAAGAACGACCTGCGCACAGCCGGCACGCACTTCGTGTTCGATTTTGTCGCATGCAAGCTGATTGCGCGCTCAAAGATAGAGGCTCATTTCGTGGACGGCAGGAAGCTGGACAGCGTGAAGAAGGCAATAGAGGGAAAGCCGCACACAGGAACTGTAATCAGATAATAGCATATAAGAAAAGTAAGCGAACTTTTATATAGCTCGCCTTCCATATCTGCTTGGTGATGCAGATGTGGAATCTTCCGAAGGGCGACAACTTTA
>JAGVIA010000095.1 GCA_020056305.1 archaeon
GACAGCACCTATTGGGAAGGTTACGTTTGGTTTCATTGTTTCACCAAAACTGATGAAACTGCGTACCTTCCTTATACTTCAACTGGCGAGGTCAGGTTAGCTTGACATGCGCAGCTTCCTGCATAAGCTCCACAGTGATTGCCATGTCATTTCGCGAAGTTCTTTCAATTCCAGGCATAAAATCCGTGTTTTTCACGCTTTTCATGGCGAGCTTTGGCTTTGGCGTGATTTTGCCCCTGCTGCCGTTCTATGCCCTTGCACATGGCGCAAAGCCTATCGAGCTTGGCATGCTCACTGCCACATTTGCATTCATGAGCTTTATGTTCGGGCCCATAATGGGGAAGATTGCAGATAAGATTGGAAGGAAAAAGGTGTTGCTGGTTGGCACTGGCGGATTTGTGCTATCGTACCTGATATTTTCCATTGCAGACACCATGCCCCTGCTGTTTTTTGCGCGCGCAGTGGAGGGCATTGCGGCAGCATGCATATTTCCGGCATGCGTTTCGCTTATCTCAGATTACACAAACGAGTCCCAGCGCGGCAGGGCAATGGGGCTTGTCGGCATGTCGTTTTCACTGGGCTTTATTGTCGGGCCTGCATTCGGAGGGCTGGCATCGGGAATTTCAGTGCAGGCGGCATTCCTGCTTGCCGCAGCATTTGCAGCTGCGAATTTTGCATCAGTATTCCTGCAGATTCGCGAGCCCAAGGAGAAGGAGGAGAGCAGGGACATTGCGCAAAAGGAAGTGGGTTTGCTATCGCACTTGTCATCGCCTCTGCTGTTTCTCTTCCTCTCCACGTTTGTAATCACATTTATGATAGGGGGGCTGGATGCGACACTTGCAATATACACCGGCGAGAAGCTGGGTTTCCATTCCACGGAAATAGGCATGGTTTTCACGTATATTGGAATTTTGATAATGATAATGCAGTTTGTGTCTGGCGGGCTGGTGAACACGCATGGGGAGATTAAGCTCATATCAGCAGGGTTTGTGCTCTCGGGATTTGGATTTTTCTTCTTAGTGTTCGCGCATGACTGGCTTACCCTGATGGTGGCATTGGCGGTATTCGTGTGCGGGAACGCGCTTGTCTTCCCTTCGGTGAATTCGCTTATCACAAAAAAGGTAACTGGAAAGCGGGGCGCGGTACTTGGGCTTGTGAATTCCTTCCAGTCATTGGGGCAGGTTGCAGGCCCGCTGCTTGGTGGATTCCTTTATGGCATTGACCATGACTGGCCGTTTGCAGGCATGGCGATTGTGATATGGGCGTATTGCATTGTGTTCTGGATGGTTGCGAGGAAGAAGTTGCAACAAGTGCATTCGGTTCCAGGAGCGCAGGCATAGGAGTTTTTTGAGGCGCAGAAGGTAATGTAATAATCGCATGCAGCCGTGCGCAAGCCAGGATATGTGGCTGGCGGTCTGAAAAAATTCAGATGCTAACCAATATTCCGCCGATTATAATCAGGATTGCGCCGACCACCACTTTTGCCATTTCGCCGGAATTGGGCAGCTCGTGAAGGAGGAGGATGCCCAATATGACTGCAACTAGCGTGTTCAGGTTGTAAATGGGCGCAAGCCTTGAGATGTCAGCGCCCTCTGCAAGCAATTTTATCGATAGGAAAAGGCCGATTGCCCATATGATGCCAGCAAGAACAGAGAGCGCAACGCCCGTTTTGTTCTCCGGAATCTGGAGCTTGCCCTCTGTTAGCGCGCCTGCAACAAATACTATTGCGATGCCAACGAGCATGAAAAGAGAGGCAAGTGCCGGGGAAATGCCAAACTGCTTGTCGGTGAGTGCGATTTTTGAGACAACCGCGTAGCTGCCCCATAAAAAGGCGATGAGAATTCCGTAAATGAGCCAGGATTGCATGCGGGAAATAAGAAGCGTGGATAAATAATTGTTATCCTTCGCCCTGGTCCACGATTTTCACAAACCCGTGCTTCACTTTGTAGAGCTCGCCGCGGTAAATCAGCTCATCAATGAGCTTGCGCGCTGTTGCATCCTCGATGTTGTAATTTTTCGCCTCATCGACAATCTTGGAAATCTCAACCATGTCAAATTCCTTTTGCATGGCGCGCGTGATGCCCATGAGCGTGTTTATCTTGTCAACCTGGGACTTGGGGCGGCCTGTTGCGATGATGTCGGCATCTATGCGGCCCGTCTCGCGGTCCATCATAATCTTGTTTAGCACCCAGTCGGTGAGGTGGATGGAGCGCTCGGCATCCACTGCCTCAACCATGTCTGAGAGGCGCACCTTTGCGCTTGCCTCTGCCAGGCGCACTAATCCTTCTATCTGCCTTGGCGTGATTGGCACTGCGCCGGATTCCTTGCCGCGCTTGCGCAGCTGCACGTAGTAGTCGCGTATTTTCCCCTTTGCTTCATCTGTCAGAACCGGGCGCATGCTGCGGCGCGCGTGCGCAATATATTTGCGAAGGAGCTCCGCGTGAATCGTGTCTGTGTCAAGGGTCTCAAGGTCTGTGCGCTCCTTTGTCACAAGGGTGTGCGTTGAGAGGATGTGCTCTGCAAGCTTCGTGTCCTTCTCCTCATCCATGATATCTAGAATCGGGAAAATCAAATCAAAGCGCGAGAGGATGGTGGGCGGAATATCGAATTGCTCGCCAGGAAGCTTATTGGGGTCAAAGCGGCCGTGCTTTGGGTTTGCGGCTGCAAGAATCGAGCACTTTGCCTTGAATTTTGCGACAATGCCTGCCTTTGCGACAGAGACGCTTTGCGATTCCATCACTTCGTGCATTGCAGCACGCTCAGTGTCATCAATCTTGTCAAACTCGTCAACTGCGGCAATCCCGCCGGATGCGAGAACAAGGGCGCCTGCCTTTAGAGTCCAGCCGCCATCGCCCAGCTCGTCCTTTTCAGCACTTGCAGTAAGGCCGACACCGGTTACGCTCTTGCCGCTCACGTAAATTCCCTTGGGCGCCAAATCAGATGCATATTGCAGCAAGCGTGTCTTTGCGCTGCCAGGGTCGCCGATGAGAAGTATGTGGATGTCTGCGCGAATCTCGCCGCCTCCAGGCATGCTCTTGCCTTTTGTGCCGCCAAAAAGCTGCAGCGCAAGCGCTTCTTTTGTTTCCTCATGCCCATATATGCCGGGCGCGATTGATTTTATGAGCCGGGCGTAAACGCGCGGGTCTCGCGCAAGCTCCTTTATGCGCGTTTCGTCTTCTGGTGTTATTTCCAGCTCTTCAAAATCGCGAAGCATCCCCTTTATGTGAATGACATCAAGATAGCGGGTGTAAATCTGGGGCGAGCCTTCTGTTTTCTTTGCCTTTTCCGGCGGGCGCAATCGCACGATGCCGCATATTTCGACAGTGTCGCCGGGGTTGATGCTATTGACAAGGTCGTCTTCCATCCAAAGCTGCACGTGCGCGGCAGGCGCGCCGCCTTTTATGCGCTCAAGCAAATCCTGCACCTCTGCGCGCTGCACATCCACAAAATACGAGCCGTCCTCGTCAAGCTTTAGCGCAGGGCGCTTGCATGACTGGCAGATTCTTGGGGGGGAGCTTTTCTTTGTGAGCAGGACCTTGAACGTTTCATCGCACATGCCGCAGCGGTAGAGCGCGACTTTCACGCGGTGGAGCACTTCGGCGCGCTTTGTGATCACGCCTTTCACGCTCACCATTGTCTCGATGTCGCGCGAGGATATGTCCTGAATGAGAAGGCCATGGTCGGGCAACCCGGAGAAGCGCACGTGCGCCTCAAACTGCGTGTCAGGCATGGGAGAGGCTATTTTCCCAAGCGCCTCTTCCGCGGCTTTTACAATTACATCCGGTGTTTTGATGAGCTCATCGGCAAGCTCGGATGAATATTTCTCAAGCAGCGCGTAATCTACATTGAGGCTCTTTTTTCCAGGGTATGAGGAGACGAGCTCGTATATCTGGCGCTTGTAGGCTGCCTCGAAGAATTCCTCGAAGTCGGAGACGAGCTGAGAGATGTCCTCCTCTTGCCCTGTTTTTGCCATGTCTCCACCCACACGGTGCGGCCATGCGCACCGCCTCCCATTTCCATATTCATCGCCACGTGGTGTGCGCATGCCCGGCTTGTGCCGGGTCCGCCGCATCGTGTGGCCACACTGTCTTAAGAAGGGGAAATACATCAACTTGCCAACTTAAATAACTTATGGGAACTGGGTTGCCGAAGCAGGGAAGAATTGGCAGCACCAACTAAATTAATAATTGTTCAACGCCATACTCCTGCCGTGAAAATACTAGTGACAGCCGCATTGCCATATGCCAACGGCCCGCTGCACCTGGGGCACATCCGCTCCACGTATCTGCCTGCGGACATCTACGCCAGGTACCAGAGGCTTGCGGGAAATGAAGTGCTCTACGTTTGCGCAACCGATGAGCATGGCACGCCCATAGTGGCTGGCGCGGAAAAGCAGCAAAAAACGCCCAAGGAATTCGTGGATTATTACCATAAGAAGGATGCGGAGGAATTTGCGGCGCTTGGCTTCTCCTTTGACATATTCCATCGGACGTCAAGCAAAGAGAATAAGGAGATGACGCAATATTTTTTCAAGCGCCTAAACGATGCAGGGCACATTTACACAAAGGAAGTGGAACTTCCGTATTGCTCGCATGACAAAAGATTTCTGCCTGACAGGTTTATCGTGGGCACTTGCCCGCATTGCAAGGCGGAAAAGCAGTATTCGGACTATTGCGAGAACTGCGGAAAGACTCTTTCTGCCGGTGAAATACTGAACCCAGTGTGCATCACGTGCGGAAAAAAGCCAGTGCACAGGATAAGCAAGCACTATTTTTTCAAGCTCGCTTCATTTTCCGATAAGCTGCACAAGTATTTGTCGGAAAACAAGAATTTGCAAAGCGATGTTACCAATTACGTGCTAAACTGGGTCAAAGACGGCTTGGTGGACTGGGACATCTCACGGGATTTGGAGTGGGGCGTGCCTGTTCCCGGCGAGAAAGACATGGTGTTTTACGTCTGGTTTGACGCGCCGATTGGCTATGTTTCAAGCACAAAGGCGCTAACGAAAAAATGGGAGGAGTTCTGGAAAAAGGACTCGCAGATTGTGCATTTCATTGGAAAGGATATCGTGTATCATCACTTTTTGTTCTGGCCTGCGATGCTCATGGGCGTTGGAGATGGATTCCGGGCGCCTGACAAGATGGCGGTGCGGGGATATTTGAATTTGGAGGGCAGGAAATTTTCAAAGAGCAAGAACTGGTTTGTGTCAATTGAGGATTTCCTTGCGAGCTATCCTCCGGACTATTTGAGGTATTACCAGACTGCCTTCACGCCGCACAGCACAGTGGATGCGGATTTTGTCTGGAAGGACTTCCAGTCGAGGATAAACAATGAGCTGGTTGCAAACGTGGGGAATTACGTGAACCGGGCGCTTGTGCTTGTGCAGAAAATGGAAGGGGGAAGCGTGCCAAGGCCCGAGGGGCTTGATGAAATGGACCAGAAGATGCTTGGGGAGATTGCAATCGCCAGGGAAAAGGTTGCCGTTCTGATCGATGGTTTCAAGCTCAAGGAGGGGCAGGAAGAGATATTCAGCTTGAGCAGCGAATTCAACAAGTATTTGTCGGACAAGTCTCCGTGGAAGGAAAAGGATGCGCAGAAGAATGCGAATACCCTGTATGTCTGCATACGGGGCATATCCGCGCTGTCCATATTGCTTGAGCCTTATCTGCCTTTCTCTGCGCAGAAAATGCAGCAGATGCTTTGCATTGGAAAAGAGCAGGTGAAATGGGCGAATGCCGAGGTTGAGATTGTAATGCCTGGCACGAAATTAGGTGAAGTGAAACCGCTTTACGTGAAAGTTAGTGACGAGCAGATTGCAAAAGAAGAGGAGAAATTAAGGGGCAACTCGGATGCGCAGAAAAAGTTGGAAGGGAAAAACTGAAAAGCAAGCCAACAAAGTGAGATTGATTAACATGCCTGATTTTTTGAAAGTTGCAAAGGAAGCCGCGCTTGCCGGCGCAAAGGAGACAAAAAGCCGCTTTGGGAAGGCAGAAATACGCTCAAAAGGGCACAATGACTTTGTGACAAGCGCGGACCTGGCATCCGAGAAAAAAATACGTGAAATTATCCTTAGGAATTTCCCAGACCATGCGATTGCCGGTGAAGAAGGCGGGCTTGTGGGCTCTGCTGATGCGGAATGCATCTGGTATGTTGACCCGCTTGACGGGACGAATAATTTTGCGTTTGACATCCCCCTTTACGGTACATCGGTGGGCTTGGCAAGGAAAGGGAACGCGATTGCAGGAGCGGTTTGCATGCCAGAGCACGAGTCGCTCTACTGGGCAGAGAAGGGGAAAGGGGCATTTTTGAATGGCAAGAAGATACAAGTGTCAAAGCGAAATAAGCTTGCCGACAGCTGCATAATGCTGGATTCGAGCTATCACAAGCTGTCCGCAGACGGAAAAATGGGGCAGATTGAATCGCTTGCGCTGTCTTCATTCAAACTTCTGAATCTTGGGGCTGCCGTTTACAATATTTTGTGGGTTGCGGATGGGCGGGCCGATGGAGTTGTGGAATTTTACGTGCACCCGCATGACA
This sequence comes from archaeon, assembly GCA_020056305.1. Classification (GTDB taxonomy): domain Archaea; phylum Micrarchaeota; class Micrarchaeia; order Anstonellales; family Anstonellaceae; genus JAGVIA01. Next base: position 6,538 of record JAGVIA010000095.1, read on the forward strand.
TTGCGGCAGCTGCACTTATTTTGGAAGAGGCTGGCGGCGTGATGACAAAATTCGATGGAAAGCCCTGGAAGCTTGTGCAGGGGCCGGTTGCAGGCTCGAACTGGCTTGTGCACAAGGAGCTTCTGGATGCGGCAAACTGCCGGAAAAAGAAGCAGCTATTTATATAGCATTTAGCAGAAGCTCATTCGGTGGTGTTGATGGCTGATTCTTTTGGATTTGTCCCATTTTCTGAAAACGACTTGAAAGATGCTGATGACCCAGCCAAAATTATGATAGATAGGATACAGGCATATTGCAAAAAACCTCTACCTGCGCAAACCATTGACAAGCTTAAGGAAGTTGCACCGAACGTGAAAAGGGCATTTGCAGAAAATGCGATAAAGAGCTTCACAGTAGATATGGAGTTTACCACAGGTAAGATAAATGTCGAAGTCGGCCTTGGAAATAAGCTGCTTGGCGGTATGAAAGCTTGGTTAAACAATAAGCCAGGATGGAATTTTGCAATGGATGCAGAGGGAGGGCATTTTATTTTGCCAAAAAATTTGCCGCTTGCATCGGATGAGCACGCCAGTACACCAACGACAGTTGAGCCTGCATCATATGCCAGAAACTTTGAGCCCGGCCCCGTAATAAATGCTGCACGCTCGGATGGCAACATAAAGTGGAATGGCATGCATACTTTGGCGCAATTGGGCATCAAAGGAGATGGCAACGCGGACCAGATTGGAGAGTATACGCCTGTCGCTCCGACTCTTAGGCAGCTAAATTCCTTCAGGCAATATGCGCGGGATGCGCAGAGCGTGGAAAAGGAGCTGTCAAAACTGTATCCAGCTGAAAGAATTGAAGAGATAATGTGCGTCGCATATACTGCGGCGCGGGACTTCCTTGCAAACAGGAGAGCAGGCGGGTATGAGGAACATCTGTTTTTCAATGACTCGGAAGGCTACCGCGTCGGCGAGCTTGTGAACAAGGTTGCGCTAAGCTATCTTTGGCACGTGTATGCAAAGGGCAATGACACGAATAATGCGTTCCTGTCAGGCATCTCCCGCGCAGTGATTGGCGGCACGATCCGGACCGATTACCTTGATGTTGGGAATGCACAGGAGAGCAGAGAGCTTGCCGAAATGATTACTCAGGCTGACCAAATAGCAACTGACAGGAGGTTTGGCCGCGCGAGCAGGTCGGATGTCAAGGGTATGAAAGTGCCATTGCCGGCGCGCGCTGCGCCCCTTGCAATGCTCCCCGACATCACACAAAGCCTTGGGAAGGCATGGACATCGCCATATTATCTTGCAGACCCTGGAATAATCGCAGCCCTTGACAAAATAGAGCAGCGGAACGTGACACTTGAGCTTCGAGTTATCGACAAGCCTCTGTGCCCAGTGTATTATGCCGAAGAAACGGCGCCTGAGAAAAAGAAAACAAAGAATGTGCTCAAAATCGCAGGCAAGGTTTTTGCCACTATAGGAAATGAAGTGGCGAGCCAGTTTTACACGCCCTCTGTAGTGCTTGCCGCCCAGGGCAACAATGAGCTTAGCAAGCTGATTGAGAATGCAGTTGCGTATTTGAGAGAGGGCAATGCAAAGAAGTTTGACACGATGCTTGACATGGTCTTGCAGTATGAGAAATCAGGCCCTGAGCCGACGACTGCGCCAGAAGCGGCTGCAAAGGCGCGGCGCTGGGAGACTATTGCGCTTGTTTTCGAAGGGATTGAAAAAAGAGGGCTTCTTGAGAAAAAACCTGCCTTGGCAAGGATTTGGAAAGAGAAGTTCGAGGCGTTTGCCGCTGTGCCCCAAAACATGCCATCTGACCTCCAATACAAGAAATTTGCCTCCAAAAATGACGGGATTTCGGATTTGCGCAAAATTGCGGCAAACATTGACAAGCCGATGGCAATTGCAAGGTAATCGCAAGATGCAAACGGACTTTGCTTAGCCGGCTGCGCACGTGTGCGCAACCGTTCTTCTTTTATTTTCACTTCTTCCAGTTTTATCCATGCGATTAATCATCGTTAGGCACGGCATCACGCAATGGAATGAGGAGGGCAGATTCCAGGGCTCGTCAAACATTGAATTGTCCGAGCTTGGCAAAAAGCAGGCGAAAGCAGTAGGGGAGCGGCTGCGGCATGAGAAATTTGATGCCGCATATGTGAGCATGCTTGCACGGGCGCAGCAGACGGCAGATGAGATACTCAAATACCACCCAGGCGTGCTTTTGCAGGAGACTTCCGCGCTAAACGAGCAGCATGGCGGGGAGATAGAGGGAAAAACGCACGAGGAGGTCAAAAAAACCCATCCGTACTACTTCCGGGCGGACAACCCCAACCGCTTCAACGTTTTTGCAACACCAGAAGGCGCCGAAAGCTTCGTGGAAGTGCAGGCGCGCATAGGGAAATTCATTGCGGAGCTCAAGCAGAACCACGCAAAGCACACCGTCCTCATCGTGGCACATGGGATGGTGAACAAGGTTCTGATACTCGGGCTGACCGGGCAGCCAAAGGAGGGCTACTACTCACTCCAGATGCAGTCGAACTGCAGCGTGAATGAGATAGAGGTGGAAGGGGGCAAGGCAAAAGTGCTTAAGCTCAATGACATTGAGCATCTTGCCGGGCTTTAGCGGGCTTAAGTATATAAACGATAACAGCGTTTTATGTTATGGGTGTGGTTATGAAGGTCTTTTGCGAAGAGGTTGCAACTCATGTTCTCCCGGCAGTGCGGGCGCTCATGGCAATCGATTTGATAAAGCGGCACAAGATGAAGCAGGTAGAGGCGTGCAAGATAATGGGAGTGACACAGCCTGCGATTTCACAGTACTTGCGTGGCATACGCGGCAAGAAGATTGCGCCTATTAAGAAGAACAAGAGGGTAATGGCAGAGATTGCCAAATGCGCGCAAGAGATTGCCACCAAGAAAGTCAGCCCAACGCAGTGGAGCGCCATGCTTTGCGGCATCTGCACCAAGATGAAGGATGAGGGAATGCTTGACGAGGCGCATTACCCCTACGGCCACTGCCTGAAATAGATGAATTTTTTGGCTTAGCGAAAGCTAGTTGATTACTATGGTTCTTGAATTAAAAAATTTGCGCGCGGGGATTGATGGAAAGGAAATCGTGAAGGGGGTTTCGCTTACTGTCAAGCCTGGAGAAGTGCATGCCATAATGGGGCCCAACGGCTCTGGCAAGAGCACCCTTTCATATGCAATTGCAGGGCATCCGAGATACAAGGTGATTGGCGGAAAGGCGCAGATTGACGGCAAAGATATCCTGTCCATGGCTCCAGATGTGCGGGCAAAGCATGGCTTGTTTTTGGCATTCCAATACCCGTCCTCAGTGCCAGGCGTTACGGTGAGGGATTTCCTTCGGACTGCGTACAATGCCGTGCACAAGGAAAAGCCGCTATCCGTGCCTGAATTTGCGGCGCTGCTTAAGCAGAAAATGTCGGCGCTTGGCATGGACGAGAGCTTTGCTTCGAGGTATTTGAATGACGGATTTTCAGGCGGGGAGAAAAAGCGCTGCGAAATACTGCAGCTTGCGGTGCTGCAGCCCAAATATGCGATTTTGGATGAGACTGACTCAGGGCTTGACATTGACGCGCTGAAAGTGGTTGCAGAAGGCGTGAATTCGCTTGGGAGAGTGGATATGGGAGTGCTCATTATCACCCATTACCAGAGGATTTTGCGCTACATAAAGCCGGGATTTGTGCATGTAATGATTGAGGGCAAGATTGTCGCATCGGGCGGCGAGGAGCTTTCGCACAAGCTCGAGGAAAAAGGGTATGACTGGCTTAAGGGGGGAGTTGCCGATGGCAAGAGAAAAGAAGCCTGACGTTCAGGTGGACCTTGACAGATGGTCGAGGACAAATTTGCGCGAAAATTTGTCCGCATTGGAATATAGAAATTCCAATGCAATGAAAAAATCGGAGATTTTTTCAGCAGTGGAATACAGGAATTCCACTACAATAAAGAACCCAGTGCATTTTACCGTGCGCTCACCTAAAGGGCTCTCTGAAAAGACAGTGCGCGAAATATCAGCGGCAAAAGGCGAGCCGGATTGGATGCTTGAGAAAAGGCTTGCATCATGGAAGCTGTTTTTGCAAAAGCCGATGCCTACTTGGGGCCCTGATTTGTCTGACTTGGATTTTGACAAGCTCACGCCGTTTGTTCGCGCAACTGACAAACGGGCGCGCAAATGGGAGGACGTTCCAAAGTACATAAAGGACACTTTTGAGAAGCTTGGGATTCCGGAAGCGGAGCGCAAATTCCTTTCAGGTGTTGGCGCGATGTACGAGTCCGAAGTCATTTATCACAGCATCAACAAGCAGCTCTCGGACATGGGAGTCATTTTCACAGACACGGACAGCGCAGTGCGCGAGTATCCGGAACTGGTGAAAAAATATTTCATGAACAAGTGCGTGCCTGCGGCAGACAATAAGTTTGCTGCACTGCACGGAGCGTTCTGGTCTGGCGGAAGCTTCGTGTACGTGCCAGAGGGAGTGAGCGTGCCAATGCCGCTCCAGATTTACTTTTTGATGAACCATCCATCTTATGGGCAGTTTGAGCACACGCTTATCATTGCAGAGCCGGGAAGCAATGTGAATTATATCGAGGGGTGCTCTGCGCCGCTTTATGACACGAATTCCCTGCACTCTGCGGTTGTGGAGATATTCGCGCACAAGGATTCGCGCGTGCGCTACACGAGCATACAGAACTGGAGCAAGAATGTTTACAATTTGAACACGAAGCGGGCGCTAGTGTATGAGAATGCATTCATGGAATGGATTGGGGGGACTCTTGGGAGCAAGACGACGATGCTCTATCCGTGCAGCGTGCTTCTTGGCAGGGGCGCAAGGGCGGACCATTTGAATATCGCCTATGCCGGAAAGGGGCAGGTGAAAGATGGCGGGGCAAAAGTGATACATGCGGCACCGTATACTACTTCAACGATAAATGCAAAGAGCATCTGCAAGGAGGATGGGTTTGCCGCTTACCGGGGTCTTCTTCGCGTGAACAAGGGCTGCGTGGGATGCAAGGCATCGGTGCGCTGCGATGCGCTGCTGCTTGATGAGTCTGCAAAAAGCGCGACATATCCGCACATGGAGATAAACGAGAGCCATGTGACAGTGGCACACGAGGCGCGCGTGGGCAGGATATCTGATGATGATTTGTTTTACCTTGAGAGCCGCGGCTTGTCAGAGGCGGAGGCAATGGCAATGATTGTGCGGGGATTTATGGAACCCATCACAAAGGCGCTGCCACTTGAGTATGCGGTCGAGCTCAACAAGATGATAGAGCTTGAGATGGAAGGCCCTGGGCATGTAGGATAGCCGGAAATGATGGGATGGAAAAGAAAACTGGAAAAACCGGGATGGAAAAAGCTGCCGATGTGCTTGGCGGAAGCGGAGCATTTGCGCTTAGTGAAAAGGACGGGCGCTCTATTGGCAAAATGGCAGGCGGAGCTTCTGTGCTTTCGGAAAAGGATGTGCGAGAGCTTTCCGCAAGCCTCCATGAGCCGGATTGGCTAATGCGTGCGAGGCTGAAGGCATTTTCTTCATTCCAAAAGATGCATTGGCCGCGCTGGAAGAGCATTGACAAAAAGAAAATGGAAGTGTCTTATGAGGACGAATGGCATTATACTGATTTGTCAAGTTATGGGCTGGAAGAGATGGATTTGGGCGCTGCAGACATGCGATTAAAGATATGCAAGCTGGATTCGGATGGCGTATTCGTGTCTTCTTTGCATGAGGCGCTTGCAACGCATGGAAAAATAGTGAAAGAGCACCTTTATTCGCAAGTGGATGCGGCGCATGACAAATTTGTCGCGCTAAACTCCGCACTTTGGAGTGACGGTGTGTTTGTTCATGTTTCCAAGGGCGCGGATGTCAAAGAGGCGGTTTCATTTGCAAATGAAGTGAAGGCGAACGGGACTGCGAACACGCGCATGCTTGTTGTTGCGGAAAAGGGCGCAAGTGCCATGATTGAGGATGGCAGGTCCGCAGACGCTGATTCGCAGGGGATTTCCACGCACGTATGCGAAGTATTTGCAGGCAAGTCAAGCGACGTTTACTATCTCTCCTGGCAGAATGGCGGGAAAAAACGCATTGATTATTGCCGGAATTCGGCTCAGGTGGAGGATGGCGCAAGCATGCGCTGGGCGCTTGCGATTTTTGGCGGAAAGCTTTGCAAAAGCACCACGGAGAGCCATTTTGTGGGGCAGAAGACAAGAGGCGAAGTGTATGGCGTATTTTTCGGCGAGGAAGGGCAGCACATGGATGTGACGACCAATTGCGTGCACAAGGAGCCAAACTGCAACAGCGACATGCTTGTGAAGGGGGCGCTTTCAGGGAATGCAACATCCGTATACCGGGGCAAGATTCGGATTGATAGAAAGGCAGTTGAAGTCAAATCGGATTTGAATGAGGGAGTGATGCTGCTGTCAGAGAACGCGCATTCGGAGGCAATACCGAGCCTGGACATCCAAAACAACAAGGTGTCTGCCGGGCATGGCGCATTTGTGGGGGAAGTGGACCCGGAAGAGCAGTTTTACATTTGCACAAGGGGCATTGGCGAGAAAGAGGCGCGCGCGATGCTTGTTAACGGGTTTTTTACGCCACTTGTTTCCAAAATACCGATGGAAATTGCGAGAAACAGGATAACGGACGCTATAAAGGAGCGGATGAGCAATGCTTGATGTGAAAAAAATAAGGAATGATTTTCCAATCCTCTCCAGAAGGATTAATGGCAAGCCGCTTGCGTACTTGGACAATGCGGCGACTTCGCAGAAGCCAAAGCAAGTGATTGATGCTATTTCTGATTACTATTCGCATTCAAATGCAAACGTGCACCGGGGCGCATATGTGCTGTCAGAAGAGAGCACGGAAATGTTTGAAGGCGCAAGAAAAAAAGTTGCGGGCTTTGTTGGAGCAGAGGGCGCAAATGAGATTGTTTTCACGCGCAATTGCACCGAATCGCTGAATATTGCGGTAAGCTGCTTATCATCTTCACTAAAGCGCGGGGACCGTGTGCTTCTTTCCGTCGCAGAGCACCACTCGAATCTTGTGAGCTGGCAGGGAGTTCAGAAGAAAGGTGTTGCACTTGATTTTCTTTCCGTAAATAATGATGGGAAGCTGGATATGGCTGAAGTTGTGCGCAAAATTACAAAGAAAACAAAAATTGTGTCTATTGCGCATGCGTCAAACGTGCTTGGCACAATAAATGACGTGCGTGCGATTGCAAAAATTGCGCATGAAAAAGATGCGCTCGTAGTTGTTGATGGGGCGCAATCAGTGCCGCACATGCCAATTGATGTGCAAAAGCTCGGATGCGACTTCTTCGCGTTCTCCGGGCACAAGATGCTTGCGCCCATGGGTGCAGGCGTGCTTTGGGCTAGAAAAGAGATTTTGGATGAAGCCCCGCCATTTTTGCGCGGTGGCGAGATGATAAAGAGCGTAAGTGAAAAGTCCGCAACGTGGAATGACGCTCCATGGAAGTTTGAGGCAGGGACGCCAGATGTGGCATCAGCAATCGGGCTTGGGGCGGCAATTGACTATTTGCAGAAGATTGGCATGGGAAACGTGCAAAAGTACGGTGAGGAATTGACAAAATATTGCATTGATGAGCTTTCTGAAATTGATGGCATTGAAATGTATGGGCCTCGAAGGGCAACCCAACGCACGCCGCTTGTGTCATTTAATCTTCAAGGCATACACCCGCATGACATGGCAACCTTGCTTGACAGGGAGGGCATTGCCATTCGGGCAGGGCATGCATGCGCGCAGCCTCTTATGAAAGTGCTTGGGGTGCCGGCAGTGTGCCGCGCAAGTTTCCAGATATACAATACCAAAAGTGAGATTGACAGGCTGCATTCTGCGCTTTTGAATGCTAAACGCCTTTTTGCCAAGTGATTTTTGTGGATGAAACCATTTACAGGGAAAATGTCCTTGACCATTACCATAATCCTAGGAATTTTGGCAAGCTATCTGGCGCAAATGCAAAAGCAAAGGATGACAATCCGCTTTGCGGGGACGAGATAGAGTTGCGGATGAAAGTCAGCAGGAAAGGCATTATTGACGATGTGAAATTTTCAGGGCACGGGTGCGCAATCTGCCTGGCATCCTCGTCAATGCTTACTGAAAAAATAAAGGGCAAGAGACTTGATGCGGCGCTTCTCATTTGCAAGACTGATGTTTTTTCCATGATAGGTGTTGAGCTCTCGCCTGTGCGCGTGAAATGCGCGCTGCTTGGGCTAAAAGTGCTCAAGATGGCAGGATATTTTTATAAGGGTCGTAAGGTGCGGCCATGCGGCCTTGACAGTGAGCTTTGACTGCATTGGAAACATATGGGCGCATGCCCCGCCCGCAAGGGGCGGGGTCTGCCACACCTTACGAGGGAGAAATTGAAATGGGAAGAAGGTTAGACCCATCCCAATTACTTCACAATCTTGAAGTTGAACATCGGCTGTTCAGCGCGCCCCAGAGCCTCACCCAGATGGGAAGCAGCATCTTGGTTCCGCGCGCATTTGTGATGTCGCCTAGGTCTATCACGTTCTTCCAGCCATACTGGATTTTTAGGAAATCCGCCACTTTTGCCTTTGCCTCCCCATCATTGCCGCAGACAAAAATGTCATGGTCGCCGTTTGCAAGAGACATGGGATTGACTTGCAGCACTGCATTCATGGTATTTAGCGTCTTTACGATTTTTGCACCCGGAAGCAGCTTTTGCGCCTGCTCGCCAAGCGAATCGGTGTTGCAGATGAAAAGCGAGGGTGGCATTCCTTTTGCTTTCAACTACTGTTTCTGAAGCCCTGATGATTGGCCGTATCTTGGCTTTTGTCAGCCCAACAACAATCTCCTTTGCAGACCCCACGCCATCAGAGTTGAATGCGGCTGCCCCTGATTTTTCTATGACGGGCAGCTTCTCCTTTATCATATTGACCTCTGCGTCGTGCTCATCCCCTATTGTCAAATCAATGACCTTGCCCTTCTCATCAGTGAAGACACCTATCCTCAAGTACTTCACATCAGTGCCATACTTCTTGCTCCGATAATTCCCTCCCCTGCCAAGCCTCATGCAGGTTCCGTCAAAGTAGATGGTCTTCCCCTCAAGATTCTGTTTTTTGAGGTCAAAGGGAACCTCAAAATTCACGTACTGCCTCCTCTTCACTATTGAGGAGTGGTCAAGCTCCCTGAAAGGTATGACTTTGCCAAACTGTACTGACCCCCTCCAGGACTGGACAGGTTGAAACCTGAAGGTTTTTACCTCAAAAGTCCAAAAACAACAATCGTCTGGAGGGATTTGAATGAAGAA
>JAGVIA010000107.1 GCA_020056305.1 archaeon
CAGAGAAGCAAAAGTTGAGGCAGAGCAGATGCGCTTGGTTTCTTTCTGCTGAGCCTTCACATCAAGAAGCCCACGCCTTCAGGCGTGGGTCATTCACGCGCAACGAAATAAAGGTGAAGGCGATTGATTCTGAAACGCTTTCAGATTTGGCGCTATCAGGCACACGCGGGGCTGCGGACTTTTCATCTGCCGCATCTGCAAAAAGCGAAATAGTCGCGGCATTCATTGCGGCACTTGAGGGAAAGATGGGCAGGTTCCACTGCTTTGGCTGCAAAGCGAATTTCTTCCGGTTGATTGGGCAGATTGAGGAACCAATACGTTGCAAGAGCTGCGGCGGGAAAGTGATTGCGCTCACTGGGGAGCTCTCGCGCGGCAAAATTGTCCGCGAGCGCGCTGAGAGGGATTGGGAAACTTCTTCCTCGCTCATATTGGCAAGGGGAAAGGATGCGGCGCTTGCACTCTCGGTTTATGGCATTGGCACAAAGACAGCGGCGCAGATATTGCGAAAGCCGCACAAAAGCAGGGAGGCATTGTTTGCGGATTTGCTTGAGGCGCAGAAGCTCTTTATCAGGAACAAGAAATACTGGTAGGCGCATGCGGAAAATGAATAGGAACGGGTGTTGCGCCGCTCACTTCGTGCACTCGAATTTCACATAATAGCGGCTGTTGATATCTGCCCCATCAGGCGTGTCCTTGCAGCAGGGCATTGTTACGCATGATATTGAGTCGCTTGTATTGCTCATAGTGCCAGAGTATGCCTGGCAGTTGTAGCCGTAGTGCACCTCATAGTATGAGCGGAGGTAAATCTTTCCCCGGCTTTCGCAGAATTCCTTTGGCGTCATGCCCTGCGTGCCATAGTATATCCTGCCTGTGACGTTTGAGAAGTCTTCTGGGGCAGGCGGGGATGCGAGCTGCTCAGGCTCGAGTTCTGGCTCTGGGGCAGGTGGTGTTGGCACCTGGGGGGTTTCAGGCTCAGAAGGAGGAATTGGAGTTTGAGGCGCTTCCGGCTCTGGAAGAGGGGCTTCTGGCTCCGGTGGCGTTTTCGGTTGGGATGGAGGGGTTGCCGGCGGCACTGGCTGGATTGGGTTGCTTTCGTTTGATGTTTGGTTAGGCTCAGGCTCCGGCACTATTTGTGGCTCCGGCTCAGGAGTCACTTCTGGAGTTGGCGGCGGGCCCTGCGCCCCTTGCTTGCTTAGGACCACCACGTAATATGCGCCGCCAAGCACGAGCGCAAGCAGAATGATGACTATGGATATCATGATGATTGGGGAAATTTTCGGAGGCGATATGCCAGCGGCTGCTGCTTTGGGGGGTTGCACTGGTGCCGGAGATGCGGGGGATTGCGGCGCGGCTGCCTGCTGCGGACCAGCTGGCCCTGCTTGTGGCGCAAGATTTGGGATCGCCTGCCCCACGGGCTGGGGCTTTGCGCCAAAGGAAGGAAGTGATGGGAATTTTATCGGCGTGCTTGTGGGTTTTGCAGGCTGCTGCGCTGCCTGTGCTTGCGCAGGCGGTTGTGCAGAAGAGGCTGGAGGCTGCGACATGCCTGCAGGCGGCGCTTGCTGCGGCTGTTGCGCATTTGGCATTTGGGCAGGAGAAACAGGTTGCGCAGATGGCTGCGACAGAGGAGCAGGCTGTTGCGGGGGTTGCGCTGGAATTGAAGGCTGCTGCTTGGGTTGGGCCTGTGGCATCTGCGCCCAGGGCGGGGCTTGCTGCACAGGTTTCGACTGGCCGGAATACTGGTCAAGCGGGGAGTATGATCCGCGCATCTGGGCAGATTGCTGTGAAGTTGGCTGTATCGGCTGCTGGGGTTGGGATGGGGTCTGCTGTTGTGGCGCCCCTGGCTGTGTTGGAGGGCGCGGCTGCATTATGGCAGGCGGCTGCCCCATTGCCTCTGCTATTTGCGCATCAGCCCAGCCAACTGATTTTAGCGTCGCAAGTATTTCCGCCTCTGACTTCTTTAGGTCACGGCACTTTTGTATGTATGATAGGAGTTCTGGGTCTGCCATTTATTCGCCAATCAACTTGCCAGCCTTCTGCTTATAAATTCTATTGCCACTCCGCCGCTTGTTTGCCCCTTGCGGCGGCGGTTGCAACAGCGCAGGGGCAGCCAAAGCGCCGCTCCTGATGCCCCGGTTTCCTGCTTCGGTTGGCTTGCGCCGCTTATTTGAATCCTCTTCCCACAAGGCAGCCGAAAAATGAGAACATCATTGCAACTATTGTGCCGCCGAGTGCATATGCTGTGCCGCTTGCAGCAGCCATGAGCAGCATGGTGCCGCTAAACAATACGTTGGCTGTGCCTAATCCGGCAAATGGGGCAATAATGCCTGCAGCCAGTGCCAATGTGAGGAGAACTGTCAAAAAACCGTTTGCAGCGCCGGCCATTGCGCCTCCTGCAACAGCCTCTTCGTAGCCGAATTTGTGCTTTTTTGCGCCATTGAAACCTATCCAGAAAGTGGCAATAAGGCTAGGTATTGAGAGGGCGACTCCGATTACTGAGAGGAGCAGCACATAGCCTATGCCGGAAAGGGATGAAACGGCGCCGCCGGGGCTTGCGGATGCGGAATATAGATTTGGCGCAATGGCAAATGTGAGCGCATAATAGAGCAGGGTGATGCCAAGCACTATTGCGATAGGGATTTTTGATGCGCTAAAAACTTTTTTCAAATCCACAAGACCACCTGCTGGGGGAAAATGGCATTTGCAGAATTTAAATCCGCAGCATGCGCACTGGCTCCTCTGAAAATGCATCAATGAAAAGGTATGTTGGGGCGCGCACGTGCGGCTTATTGAGAAGTATGCAGATTGCCTGCATTGAGGCAAGGCAGCCTGCAGTGTTTGAGACAGGGCCAAGAATGGATTCGCATCCTAGCGGGAATTTTTTCCTGCCAAAAACATCTGCATATGATTTGCTCTCAAGCACGCCGCACATGCCCCTGCTTCCTGCCGCAGAGGCAAATACGAGAGAAACTCCTGCTTTCTTGCATGCGATGGAAAGCGCCTGGCGGGATGCGAAATTGTCCATGCAGTCAAGCACAACTGCAGGCTTGTGCGAAAATATTCTTGCGAAATTGCGCTCTGCAAAGCCGGATATTGCAATAATTTTGCATTTCGGATTGATTTTTTTGGCATGCGAAAGCGCGACGAGGGTTTTTTTCTTGCCAACTGTTGCCGCAGTGCAAAGAGTTTGCCTATTCGCGTTAGTCACATCGAATTTGTCCGCATCGCAGGCGATTATGCTGCCGACGCCTGCGCGAACTAGGAGCTCGAATGCGATTCCGCCAACTCCGCCCAATCCGGCAATCGCAACGCAAGAGCGCGAAAGCAGAGCTTGCTCCTTTTTTGAAATTGTCGGCATGTTGCGAATGAAAATATCCGGGTGCATATGGACTTTTGGCACATGAGGCGTTTTAACCATTATCCGGCAAACAACAAGCATGAAAAACGTGGTTTTGGCAAAGCCGAATGCAGCGAGCGTGAACATCGTAAAGCACTTGCGAAAAATGGCAGGCGCGGCGATCGGAAAGGAATTTGCCATCTGCGAGTTTGATTTGGAAATAGTGCATATCGAGCCTGATTTTTCATCTGAGCTTTTTGTGTATGCCAGCACGCATAGAAGCGAGGTGCCACGCCCGTGCTTTACGGTGCATATCCCGGGAAACTGGGGGGCTGCGGACCTGGGAGGGCAGATGCGCACGCTCAATATTGCAGATGCATGCGCCATGAAAGCGATTTTGCTTGCAATGCAAAAATATTCTGCGAAAAGCAATCTTGGCTGGCCAGTTTATCTTGAGGTGGACCACCACGGGCCCACTATCCCATCCCCTTTGTGCTTTGCGGAAATCGGAAGCAGCGTTGCGGAATGGCAGAATGAGGTGGCGGGGGAAGTTGTTGCAAAATCCATAATGGAGGGGCTTCGAAGCACGAAAAAATACGAAGTGGCACTTGGCTTTGGGGGAGGGCATTATTCCCCTGCGTTTACGAAAATAATGCTGGATGAGAATGCGCCTGCGATTGCGCACGTGCTGCCGAAATACAGGATTAATGGCTTTGATGCGCAGATGCTTGCGCAGGCAATTGAGAAAAGTACGGTGAAGCCAACGAGGGCAATAATAGACTGGAAGGGGCTGGACAAGCCGGGAAGGGAAAAAGTCATTGGGCTGCTAAAAGAAGCGGGAATGGAATGGGAAAAGGCGTGAGATGCGGATTCGATTTTATCCTTACATGCTTCGCAAGTTCTTTATCCTTTCCTCAACCTGCGGGTGCGTGGAAAAAAGCCCCATTATCTTCCCGCCCATTGGGTTTGCAAAATAAAGCGGCGCAGTGGCCTCGGATGCGCTTGCAACGCGCTGCGTTGATTTTGATATTTTCTCAAGGGCGGATGCCAATCCTTCGGGATTTTTCGTAAGCTTTGCGCCAGTTGCATCCGCAAGGTATTCGCGCTTGCGCGAGATTGCAAAACGCACAAGCTGCGCAAAAATTGGCGCGAGAATGATTAGCACAAGCCCGATTAGCATGAGCGCGCCGCTTCCCTTCCCCTCGCGCCTGCCGCCCCTGCCCCAGAAAAGGTAGCGCATGGCAAAGTCAGCGAGTATGGAGATGAGCCCGAGCATAATGACTGCGATTGTGGCATAGCGCATGTCATAGTTCCCGATATGCGACATCTCGTGCGCAAGCACGCCTTCAAGCTCGGCGCGGTTCATTGTTTTTAGAAGGCCTGAGGTGACTGCTATTGAGGATTTTTTCGGGTCCATGCCGGTTGCAAAGGCGTTTGGCGCAGGGTCGTCAATGACATACATTTTGGGCGTGGGAAGCCCTGCCGCAAGCGAAAGCCCCTCTATCGTGTTGTAAAGGTATGGGTATTCGCTCTTCTGCACTTCCTTTGCACCAGAGAGCGCAAGCACTGCCTTGTCTGCAAGGAAATAGGAAAAAAGCGCGTATATGATGGCAAGCACGCCGGCAATGAGAAAACCAGAATCGCCAAGCTCAAGGATGAGGGAAAATGCATAGAGCGCTACCGCAGTAAGAATGGTCATTCCGATAAGCAGGAGATATGAGTTGCGCCTGTTTGACTCGATTTGGCGGAGAAGCTCTGGCATGGACAACACCCAAAGGGCAGCAAGCGGGCAGAAATCTGGGCGCAAAGCTTTTGACATGCGCCAGCTGCTTGCGCATGCGCTTAGATGCTGCCGCCCGCAAGCACTGCTTCCTTTAGTCGAACTTTACCTTGACGTTCTTGCGCTCTGATTCCTCGACGCCGAAGTAATCCTTTTTCACAAAGCCCATCATGTTGGCAAGGAGGTTTGTCGGGAAGGTGAGAATCGAGTTGTTGAAGTCAAGCACTGAATCATTGTAGAACTGGCGCGTGTATGCAATCTTGCTCTCTATGCCCGAGAGCTCCTCCTGGAGCATCTTGAAGTTCTCGTTTGCGCGAAGCTGCGGGTAGTTCTCGGCAACTGCAAAGAGGGTCTTTAGCGTGCCAGTGAGCGCGTTGTCCGCCTTTGCCTTGTCGCCCACGCTGTCCGCTTTCATCATTGCGGAGCGCGCCTTTGAGACGTTCTCAAAAATGCCTTTCTCATGCTTCGCGTAGCCCTTCACCGTTTCCACAAGGTTCGGGATGAGGTCAAACCGCTTCTTTAGCTGCACGTCTATTTGCGCCCAGGCATTCTCAATGCCGTTCTTGAGCGTAATGAGCCTGTTGTATACGAACACCACGTAGATGGCAAGCAGGAAAACAAAGCCTACTGCAACTAGGAACGCTATAGAGATTGGGTCCATGATTTCACCGAGAATAATATGATTGCCCGCTTTAAAATAGTGATTATTCGACTTCGATTTCTGACAGCTCTATCTCGTCGCCTTCGACAACGTGGGGGTACTTCTTTTTGCACTTGGGGCACACAAGGCAGATGACGTCGGAATCGCGCGTAATGACTGGCTTGCCGATATATCCGCAGAGGCAGTGCACCTTGCCAAACGTTTCCTGCACCTCGATGGAAGCAGTTGGGAAGCGCTTGTGCAGCTCGGAGAGAAGGGTTGCCTTGGGAAGCGTGACATACTCGCCAAGGCGCAGGAATATTTTCGTGACGTGAGAGCTGCCTGCCGCCTCCTTTACTGTGGAATCCAGCTCGTCAACGGTTTTGTTAAGGTCCACATGGAAGTAATTCAGGCGCATTTAATTAGATTTTGCATCTGGTTGCAACTAGAAGTCGGTGAGCCTCTTTTGGCGCAATATCCTGCTGAGCTTTAGGTATTGGATGCGCGGAACTTTCAGCCTTGAGAATGCATATTGCATTGCCTCTTCCTGTGATTCGAATTTTGCAGGCTTATTTTCCATCGCATGGCGCACATTCTCGCGCACTTCCCACACGCCAACCGGCATTTCGTATTCCGGCAGTATTTCGCGGAGCACTACTGCTCGCGCCTGCTTATCGTGAGCCGCCAAATATTCGCAGATTGGCAGGCGTGCGGCATAGTATCCGCCGCCTTGCGATTCCGCATAATCTTTCCTTCCTTCGTGCGGCTCGTATTCCTCGGAAATCTTAGCATTTGCGCTCCCGGTGGACCATGCTTCGAACTGCTCGTATTCCCATGCGCCGGGCATGAGCAGGATTACGAAATGGTTGAAGAGATACTGGTTTTCGAAAACAAAGTAAGTTGAAATTGGCTGCGAGTTTCTGATTTTTTCCATGAGCGATTTTGCGAGCATGTCATCAATTGCAGTGATTGACCATTTTGTCGGGACAAGCCTCCTGCTGTCTTTTTTGCCAAGCAGTCCTGCTGAAATGAGCTTTGTGAGGTAGTAATTGTCAAAGCCCACGGACTGGAGCTCTGAAATTGCCTGCCTTGCGGGTATGCGCTCGTTTACAAGCTCGTCAACTTTCTTTGGAATGGAGGGATTTTCGGCAAGCTTGAGAGTCTCTATTGGCGCGCTTGCGCCCATTGGCGTGTGCACCGCATCCAAATCAATGCGGAACTGCGGCTTCTTTGAAAAGTGCGCCTCCACGTCCACGGATTTCACGCTCATTATGGCATCCTGAGTCTCGGAGAGAAGGCGGCTTTTGTCAGTGGGGACGGACTGTGCGGTCATGCGGGATTGCCCCCTTATCAGCATGCTTCGCTGGCGGATTATTTCGTTGAAATCCATGCCATACCAGTCGGCAGGAGAATCCTTTGCTTCGCCGTGCACTAAGGATACCATGGGGCCCCAGTAGAGGTTTGGGTAGAAATTGTGCCCGACAAAAACATTTGGAGGCGTGGGACCGAATATGTCCTGCTTGATGTTCTGCCTAAGCTCTGCCGCAATCGCAAGTGAGGGCTTGTGCGGGCAGAAAACCCTGCCTGATTTTTTGCAGCTGGGGCAGAGGTCATCAACTCTGGCCTGAAAGCCGCGACTAGCGGTTGTGCCTTCAGGCCTCGGCACGCCGCGGTGCGCCCCAATGCTTGCTTCAGGCGTGCGCCCCAGAGTTGATGAGTCGGCATCCATTGCAATGCTTTGAGGGAAGAAGGAAAAAAGGCTTTTGCAGGCAGGTTGCCGCAACAAAAATTGGGAAGATTCGCAAAGTGTGCAGGAAAATGCATCTCGCAAGCAAGGACAAATTTTCGCAAAAATTTGTCCGCATGTGCGTTTTGCGCAAGCAAAACGCATCAGACATCGCCCGCAGGGCGATGCTGATTGTAATGAGCGTAGCGAATTACAATACAACAAAAAAATTGTTTCTTTTCAGCTGAAATATTTTCTTATCTCATCCAGTGTTTTGCATCTGGAAATTTTCCCGCGCTCGGCAGCAGCGCCCTTGAAACCGCGGGCAAACTCGAATGCGTGCGCCTTTGCATAGCCGAAATCAAGGCAGCCGCATTTTTCTGCAAGAGACAGATAATCCAGGAATAGCTTTTTTTTCTGCTCAACGGTCGCATCTGGGATTTCCTTTCCAAAAAGGGCAGCTTTTGCCCGGGAAAAGAAGAATGGATTGCCAAGCGCCGCGCGGCCGACCATCGCGGCGTCGCAGCCGGTGCGCGCCTTCATGCGTAAAACGTCTTCGGGCCCTGAAATGCCGCCATTGCCTATTACTGGGATATTGACGGAATTTTTCACTTCCGCAATCGCATCCCAGTCTGCCTTTGCGCCAAATCCCTCATCTTTTGTGCGCGCATGCACGCAAATTGCGCTTGCGCCCGCAGACTCGATTGTTTTTGCAACCTCAAGATAGTTGCGGGACTTGTACCCCAGCCTGATTTTTGCGGTGATTGGCATGCCTGCTTTTTTCACGCAGGCTTCTATAATCTCGCCGCATTTCTTCGGCGTTGCAAGAATTGCGCTTCCCGCGCCTGCGAGCACCACCTTTCTTGCGGGGCAGCCGAAATTGAGGTCTATGAATTTTGCATCACAGGCCCCGCGGGAGCACATGCCGCCCACCATTGCCGCTGCATTCGCGATTTCCTCTGTTTTCGAGCCGAACAGCTGCGCACCAAGCTGGTATTTTTCGCCGCGGGACTGGAGCATCCCAAGAGTCTGCTTGTTCTTCCGTATTACGGCGCTGGCTGAAATCAGCTCAGTGTATGCGCCGCTTGCGCCGTATTTTGCGCAAAGCATGCGGAAGGGCGCATCTGTGTAGCCTGCCATGGGCGCAAGCACGATTGGGAATGTGTCGGAGAAAAGAGGGTCCATGCGAATTACCTATGCTTTCACAAATAATGCAGAATCCGGGCTTGCCCACACTTCGACTACGCTTTTTTTGCGCATGGGAAACACGAACTGCCCGTCTATTATGACGTCGGCATCGCATTCGGATTCCACTTCCACCATTGATTTTGTTTTTTCATCAATCATTGATGGGGAGAATTCGCGCTTGTATGGCGCGATTGCAACCGCCTGGTATTTGCGCGAGGCAGGCGTCATTATTTTCCCGCCGGCAGAGTAGCAGTATGCCGTTGAGCCGGTCGAGGTGGAGAAGAGTATCCCATCTGCTGAAAAGACATGGGGCTTGCTTCCTATTTTTACCATGAGCACAAGGATGCGGTGCGCCCTGTTGCGTATTGCTACTTCGTTGAGAGCCTCTGGAAGGGCAATGCCATCCAGCTTTGAGGAGAGCATGAGGCGCTTTTCCACCTTGTAGCCGGAAAGCAGCTTTGGCAATATCTGCTTCCAATTGTCATGGCGCGCCTGGCAAAGGGAAGATGTATGCGAGCCAATGCCGAAAATCGGCTTGTTGTAGTGCGGCTTGTTGTAAAGGATTGTGCCGTCGCCGCCTATTGCGATTAGGATTTCGCCGGAATCAGAGACGCGCACGCCTTTTGTGGACAAGTATGATTTCACTTCGGACATTGTTGCCTCTGCCCAGCCCTTTTTGGGGTTTGCGACCACTGTTGCGGATTTTAGCATAGGGATGTTTCACTGGGGAAGATAAAAATAATGAGTGGGCTGGGCGCGGGCTTTGTTCAATATATCGGACAATTGTATGTTATATTATTTCTTAAGCTGCAGATATCTATTTAAATATACATACGTTCAGTATATCGAACATGTTGGAACACTATGCCATGGTAAAGGCGATAGAGGGGCTGACTGCCCAGCCCAGCAAAAGCTTTTCAGTGAGGGGGCTGGCAGCAGCAAGCGGCATAAGCCCCGGAGCCGCTGGAGAGGCGCTGTCATACATGAAAAAGAAGGGCATTGCAACCTTGCAGGTAATCGGCAGGACGCATCAGTATCGTGCGAATTTGGAAAGCCCCCTGTGCCGCCAGTGGAAGATATTGTTCAACCTCGACTTGCTGCAAGACAGCGGAATTGCGCGGGGATTGGCTGAAAAAATCCCCAATGTGCAGTCGGTTCTCCTGTATGGCAGCTTTGCGCGGGGGACAAACGATGGGAAAAGCGATATTGATTTGCTTGCCATTGCGCACAAGCCGGCCAGGGTTGATTTGGGCTTTGTGAACGGGCTTGGGCGGGAAGCGAATGTCACTGTCATGTCCATGGGCGAGTGGAAGAAAAAGGCTGTTGAGGGCAAGGTTTTCTACGAGAATGTCATATATGACTCCATTGTGCTTTACGGCGAGCGGCCGGTGATTGCGTGAATGTCGAGAAGTGCATTGCGGGGGGCTTGCTGGCAAAAGCAAAGCCTGATTTGGAAAAGGCTCAGTCTTCGCTTGACATGGCAGGGCATAAGCTTGGGCTTGCGGAAAAGGAGCTTGAGCACGGGATATATGAAAATGCGGTGATAAGCGCGTATGCTTCCATGTTCCATTCTGCCCGGGCGGTTCTTTTCCGTGACGGCTACAAGGAGAGGAGCCATTTTGCCATCTGGGTTTATCTCAATGAGAAATATTCGGACAGGATTGAGCGGCGATACCTAAGCGAGCTGAATTCGCTTAGGCTTGAGAGGCACGAGCTCATGTACGGGCTTGGGAAAAATCCGGAAGTGCTAAAGAGCGAGGCAGAGTCCGCGATTAGGATGGCGCGGGGATTCCTTGGGGCAGTGAGAAAGATGGCTGGGAATGGCATATGATTTGTAACTGTTTAGCCTGCTAAAACCGAAAAGGCGAAAAATTTATCGTCAGCATCTATTTTTCAGAACAACCATACTTATCTTAAGTTAGAGTTTAACTTTAGTAACCTGACCTCGCCAGTTGAAGTATAAGGAAGGTACGCAGTTTCATCAGTTTTGGTGAAACAATGAAACCAAACGTAACCTTCCCAATAGGTGCTGTC
>JAGVIA010000013.1 GCA_020056305.1 archaeon
CGGTGGATAGAAACCTGCGATTGCCGAGAGCATGAACTTGTCATAAGGGGCGTTTCCAGTATAGAGTGAGTACCACGATGCCTCAAGATACATCGAAAGCGTAGAGAAGCGGTGGCCGACAAACACTTCGGGGTACCATGCAGTGTCATCAGACACTGCGGGCCAGCCGTCAAGGAGTATCTGCCGTGTCCCGTACATGTAGAAATACGGGTCAAGCTCCTGGTATATCGGCCCCCATGTCTGTACGCGTATCCAGAAGGCAAGGAAGACAAGCAGCGCGAGTATGATGAACGGCAGGTTTACCTTTGCAAACTCCAGAATCTCCTTCTCGCCGGAAAGATTGGGCATTTGGAAGTTGAAATTCAGTGCCTTTTCCTTTACTGCCCATGCAAGTCCTGCGATTGCCGGCAGTGCGAAGTTGAATATGAGCAGGGGATATGAGTACTTTATCCCGATGATGGCTTCGAGGACAAACAGGAGCGGGGGAATGGTTACTCCGAGCGTGAGGGCAAGGAAGAGCTTTTCAACAATATGGTATTTTTCGCCAGCGTGATGCTCTCCTTCCTTATTTCTGAATATCATGTGTGCAAGGGGCAGTCCGGATATGGCGGCTGAGAAAAATATCACTGCAACTAGAGTCCAAAAGTCAACAAAAATCATGTGCTTACCTCCCTTTCACTCGTATTTGCATCCCAGAGATTTTAAATGAATCCGCCGTCTGCAAGCCCTTAAGATTTTCCTCTGGCGTATTTTCCAGCTTCTACGGGGTGGGAAAAACCTTTTTACGGCGTGCCAAGCAGAATTTTAAGCGCTTACGTGGCGCGGACTAATGGAGCCCCTCGACAAAAAGTGCCGCAAGCTCTCCTATTTTTCTTCCGGCGTAAGCTGCAAGCGGCAGGGCGCCCGAGTGGAGGAGAAGCCGCTCGGAATCAGGGCGCTGTTCGTTGTTTGCCGCCAGTCCTCTGTAATGCGCCTTTATGAATTCCCATAATGCTGCCGGGTCGTCTTTGATAAAAACAAGGCGCGTGTGCTCCCCCCTGTCAGCATCGAAATTGCCTTCGTACCTTGCATTCAGGGCGCCCCTGCCCAGATTCGTGCGCACGTGGAAGGTGTACATTACGTCCATGTCCCCAGTGTTGGTTTCTGTTCGCGAGACTACTGAAGCTTCAATCACGTCGTTCCTTCTCACACCGAATTCAGGGCCAAGCTCGTATGCCACAAAAAAATCATACATTGAAGAGGCGCCGGCCATTATTCCGGGCGTGAGGCCAAGCGCGCCTGCCGCCACATGGTAGGTGTTTGGCAGCGTGGCGCCCGCACGGAGACCTATCGCTACCAGTCCATCTGAAGTTATGACTATGCCGCCAACCGAAACGTTGCGGATGCCAATGCTCACTCCTGAGCGCATGAGCTGTGTTTCATAGCTATGCCGCGGCGTCAGAAGAACAGTGGCAGAGTCACCCTGAAACTCGTGGCCGGCCTCGCTTGCAGCAATTTCATTCCACCATGGTATGCGGATTTTTTCCGCTTGCGAAATGTCGTGCCCCAGCACATTTAGCGCATCTTTGAAGCGCATATCCTCCCAAAAGCGTCGGCGTATGCTGTCACTTCTATCACCAAGCGCAAACCCGTTGAATTCATCCCCAGTTTCCCGCTTGTATTCTTGTGCAATGGTGCAGCGCAGCTCCTCAAGGAGCCTTTGCGCCTTCCGGAAATCTATGCTGCTGCCATCAGTGCCCTTGCGCAGATTTTGGTCGAAGATGTGCCGGAGCTGCCCCGGTGCAAAGCCGTTTGGATACTTGAGGATTGTAGTGGGGGCGAATAGACTAGCCTTGCTCATGCAAATATTATACGTTGTAGTTATTAAAAATACGTGTACCATGGGGCAACTGGAAATAGGGAGCAAAACGCACATCGACTTGTGAACAAGCCGAGCTTGCCAGGCTGTGTTCATCCCCTCTGCATCCTCTGGTAAATCTCATCCGCCACGACAGCGTTTCCTTGGGGCGTGAAATGGCCGTCCTTTGGATAAAACGGCTTCCCGCCTGCGGCAATCGCGTCCCTAAGCGCAGGATTTAGGTCAAAGCAGGAAATGCCGTTCTTTTTGCAGTAATCCGCAATGCGCGCATTTGGCCCCTCGAACTCAAAGCCGGGAAAGTCCTGCGCATTCCAGCTGCCATTCACAATGTGGCGTGCCGAAAAATAAAACACGTAGAAGCGCGCGCCGCTGCTCTCAGCAATATTCTTTCCCACCCCAAGCAGCGCCGTGGTTATCGCAAGGCGCGGCTCAAAATGTGAATCGCTTGTGTTGTACATCTGCAGGTGCGGGAGGATTGAGGACGCCTCGCCTCGCGCCTCCATGCGCTTTGCAATGTCAAGGCCAAATCTCCCAACCTCGAAATTCAGCAAAAAGTCAGTGGCGGGCGATGCCTTGACTAAGTCGCGAAAGCCCCCCTGCCCGCATTCCATCATGCGGCACGGGCCGCAGGAGGCAGATGTGTCATTTTTCAAAACAGGGCTGCCGTCCCCCTGCAAAATGTAATAGGGCCGGTCGCAGCGGCCTTCCCAGTATTCATTGTCTGCCAGGTCGTTGTCCAAGAACACGAGCATGACTACTGCATCCGGCTTGTACTTTGCGCCGTACTGCTCAAATGCAAGGAGCTCCTGCGCATTTCCCCAGCCGCCGGCGGCAAAGTTGAGCACCTCAAAACTGCCGTTCTTTTGCTCTAGCGCCTCCCCAAACCTCTCATGGTAATTTGCGCCATAGCCCCAGGCATACGAATCCCCAAGCACTGCTATCCTAAATTTGCCAGGCGGCTTTTGCAGAGCATGGTCAACATCCCTAAAACCCTCTTTGTTCATGCTCACGTTCACCGCATACTCCTCTGTCATCATCCTGCCAGAGGCATTTGCCGCAGGCTTCCAGCCAAGTGCGGAATCATATCTGAAGAATGCAAATCTGCCAGGGTCTTTCTCATTTAGCACAAGGAAATGCTGCGCGCCATTTTTCTCCTCGATAAGCTGCAGGGAATATGCCGGGTTCAATATGCGCAGCGCGATTTCAAGCAGGATAAGGATGACGATGAGCGCAGCTGCTGTGCCAATGATGTAATTTTTCATTTCGGCAAGCCAGCCTGTTTTTTCCAAAGAAATCCCAGAAGCAATTGGCGCCCATTATTAATATCCTAATCGGGCACGAACTTCTTCTGCCAGTCCTCGTGCTCGACCCAGTTGGGCTGCTCGCGCTTGTGCATCATGAAATTCCCGGCCACCAGGTCATCCATGTTTGTGCGCATGAAGCACGTGTAGGAGTCTGTTGGCGTGTTCACAATCGGCTCGCCGCGCACGTTAAACGAGGTGTTGATGATGATCGGCACTTTCGTGAGCTTGTAAAACTCGTGTATCAAATCATAAAATAGCTCATTTTGCTCTCGCGTGACAGACTGTATGCGCGCAGAGCCGTCCACATGCGTCACTGATGGGATGACGCGCTTGCCAGGCTGCACCTGCGCAACAAGAAGCATGTACGGGCTCTCCTGCTCCAAATCAAAATACTCGCCCATCTTCTCATACATGACTGCAGGGGCAAACGGCCTAAACGACTCTCGGAACTTGATTTTGAGGTTCACAATATCCTTCATCTTCGGGTCGCGGGCATCTGCAAGGATGCTCCGGTTCCCAAGCGCGCGCGGGCCCCATTCCATCCTGCCCTGGTGCCATCCAATTACCTTTCCATCTGCAATCCTCTTTGCAGTTTCCTTTAGCAGCTTCTCCTTCCCCAGCTCATGGTATACTGCATGCTGCGCATCAAGCTGCTTTCTTATCTCCTCATCCGAATATTCCGGCCCAAGGTAAGGCGAGTGCATTGACACAATCGGCTTGCCTCCCTTGAGCCTGCTGTGCTTGAGGTATCCGTAATAGCCCATAAGCGCGCCGCCAAGCGAACAGCCAGCATCGCCTGCCGCAGGCTGCACGTAAATTTCCTTGAACGCCGTTTGCTTGATTATCTTGCCGTTTGCGACGCAGTTTAGCGCAACGCCCCCTGCCATCACAAGCTTTTTCTCCCCAGTCATCTCATGCAGATGATTGCACATCTTGAGCACGACATCCTCTGTCACCTTCTGCACGCTCTGCGCAATGTCAAACTCGCGCTGCGTGAGCTTGCTTTCCGGCGCGCGCGGCTCTGCGCCGAACAAATTGCAGAATTTGCGGTTGATGAGCCTTTTTTCCTCAAGGAACGCAAAATATTCCATGTTGAGCCGAAAGCTTCCGTCGTCTTTTACGGAAATGAGCTTGTCAAAAATGAGGTCCGCATATACTGGCTTGCCATATGGCGCAAGCCCCATCACCTTGTACTCTGCGCTGTTCACCTTGAATCCAAGGTAGGATGTGAATGCGGAATAGAGCAGCCCAAGCGAATGTGGGAACCGTATCTCTTTGAGGAGCTCGAAATGCTCGCCCTTGCCATGCCCAAGGGTGCTTGTGTCAAACTCCCCCACGCCGTCAACAGTAAGCACTCCGCAGGATGAAAATGGAGAGCAGTAAAAAGAGCTTGCCGCATGGGAGATGTGATGCTCGGAATATATCACTTTTTTCTTGTAGCCCGTTTTCTTGCGTATTATTTCGCCCATCCAGAATTTCTCGCCCAAGAAGCCGGGCAGGCTGCTCACAAAGAACGGGTAATTCTTTGGATACGTTGCCATGAACGACTCCATGATGCGCTCAAGCTTCTGCAGGGGCTTCTCATGGAACACTACCAAATCCACGTCATCAATGGTGATGCCCGCCTCCGAAAGCGTGTATTTCACCGCATTCACTGGAAAGTCAGGGTCGTGCTTCTTTCTTGTGAAGCGCTCCTCCTGCGCGGCTGCGACTGCAACTCCGTCCTTTAGCAGCGCCGCTGCCGAGTCATGGTAGAAGCAAGAAATCCCAAGCACATACGCCATCAAATGCACCTTGCAAACGTTGCCGGCATGCACGCGCCCAACGTGTCTGCATCCATCCAACGCACCTAATAGATGTTGTAGTCATCCTCTGATTTGAGCATCTTGCGCTCCTTTTCGCCCCAGAATGTCTTCGCATCCTTTTTTGGGCTGCCTTTTGAGAAGAGCTTCGAGACAAGGGCATAGATGCCAAAAACCGTGAAGTAGAAAACAGTCATCAGCATGTCGCCCACGACCTCGCCAAGCCATTTTGCAAGGCCGGACCAGGCGTCCCATATGGCGTTAAGTAAAGAAGGCATGCAAACAGTTTCCCGCTTTTATTTTAAATATCTATATGGCGTTTCTATCTCATCAACCCGGGTGCGCACCAAGCGGCGTGGCCTCTGGCAAGCACCCGGGAGCCTGTGCCCCAAAGCCACAGGCGGAGCACAAGGGCCTTTGGGCCCGGGTTGATGATATGGCACTTTTCGGGACGAATGGCATCCGCGGAAAAATAGACCTCCTTACCCCAGAGCTTGCAATGCGCGTGTGCGCCGCATTTGTGCGCGAATCAGGCGCAAAGCACATAGTTGTGGGCAGGGACATGCGCCTGACTGGCCCGCTCCTGTCAGAGGCTGCAATCTCCGGCGTGCTCTCCGCAGGCTGCGATGTTACTGACATCGGCCTTGTTTCCTCGCCCACTGCCGAATTCATGCTGCACAAGCTTTCTGCTGACGGGGCGATAATAGTGACCGCCTCGCACAACCCACCCGAATGGAACGCCCTTAAATTCGTCGACAAAAATGGAATTGCAATCTCCTCTGAGCGGGGGCTAATGATAGAACGGAGGATGGCCGCAGGCAGCACAAGCGCGCTCTCCAATGGCATTGCCAAGCTGCGCAAATACCCTTACGCAAATGCCGACCATGCAAATGCAGTAGTCTCTTTTGTGAATGCGGAAAAGATACGCAAGCGCAAGCTCAAAATCTGCCTTGATTTTGGCAATGGCACATCCTCCCTTGTCGCACCTGATATATTTCATTCGCTTGGCTGCGGCATCACAACACTCAATTCTCACCTTGATGGCACATTCCCTGGCCGCCCCTCCGAGCCCACCGAAAAGAACTTATCAACGCTCTGCAAGTGCGTCTCCGGCGGCGGTTTTGATTTTGGCGTCGGATGGGACGGCGACTCAGACCGCGTCATATTCGTGGATGAAAAAGGCAGGTGGCTTGTGGGGGATGTCGGGTTTGCGATAAGCGCGGATATCGCATTGTCTGAATTGGAAGCAAAAGGCAAAAGTGGCGGGAATTTTGCAAGAGGCGGAATTTCAGGTGCGCATTCCGGCATTGGCGGCGGTGAGGGCGGCTGGAAAGTTGTCACCACTGTCGCGACAAGCCGCGTAATCGAGGACGTGTGCAAGCGCCACGGCGCGCAAATCGTTTACACAAAAGTGGGCGCGCCTTACATCTCGGAAAAGATGCACGAGTTGACAGGAATTTGCGCCAGCGGCGGCGAGGAAGTCGGAGGAATTGTCTGGCCCTCGTTTGGATTGGCAAAGGACGGGCTTCTAGCAGCTGCAAAAATCGCAGAGGCGGTGTGCGCAAAGCCCCTGTCCGAATATGCAAACGCCCTGCCCAAATACTATAATGCAAAAATGAAAGTGGAATGCAAGTCCGATGTTGACAGGAAGAAAGTGATAGGCGCGCTGATTGCAGGCGAAAAAGGCAACGGGCGCCTAATCTCCATTGATGGAATGCGCCTTGATTTTGCGGATTCCTGGGTGATTGCCCGCCCGTCCGGCACTGAGAATTACTTCCGCGTGTTTGCAGAGGCGAAAAGCGAGGCAAAGGCATCCGCACTTGCGAAGAAATATGCGAAGAAAGTCAAAGATTTGCTTTAAGCGCAAGCGCAGCCACGGGCAAAGAAAATAGCAGATTTACTATACGCGCAAGCATTTGCCCTTGTGAAAAAAGTAGCCGATTTGCTCTGATTATTTCTTTTATTTCCTGCAGTAATATTCCACGCACTTCTTTATTCCCGATTTCAAATCAACTTTTGGCGAATAGCCGAATTTTGATATCTTCGAGATGTCCGCCTGAGTGTGCGCCACGTAATTCTTTATCGTATTTGGCACGAGCTTGGGCGCAATATTTTTTCCCATCGCGGCGTTGATTAGCGCAATCGTCTCAAGCATGTTGGCGATTTTTCCAGTCCCGGCATTCACAGGCCCGGTCAATCCCTTATTTTCCATTGCAATCATGCACGCATCCACGATGTCACTCACGTACGTGAAATCCCTTGACTGCAAGCCATCCCCGAACACGACTGGCGCCTCGTCCTTCGCAATGCTCCAGATGAACTGCGAAACCAGGTTTGCGTATTTCCCCTTTGCCTCCTCATGCGGCCCGTACACTGAAAAAAAGCGCATGCCTGCGGATTCGATTCCATACATGGAAGAATACACGTAGGAGAGCCTCTCCATGAAAAGCCGCACCTCCGTGTAGAAATCAAGGGGCAGGACTTCCATGTCTTCGCAGTGCGGCGGCAACTGACCGTTGTAAAGGGAAGATGTGGATGCGAACACCACCTTGCAGGAGTGCTTTCGCGCAAGCTCCATTATGTTCACAAAACCCGCGCCTGCGGCAGCCATAAGCTCCGGATGCTCCTTGTACATCGGCGAGGAAGAATATATCCCAAGATGGTAGATGCCGTCTATCTTCCCATCAATCGGCAGCATTTTTTCACAACTGGCATCAATTAATTCAAATCCCTTCGCGCCATTTGCAAACAAGAGGTTTTTCTCATTGCCAGTGTGCAAATTGTCCACTACCGCCACTTCGTCTCCCATCGCAAGGAGCCGTTGCACGAGATTCGAGCCTATGAAGCCGGCACCGCCGGTAACAATAAATCGCGCCATGAATGGATTTAAAGCGCTTAAGCTTTATTTAATAGTTGGATATTTCCAGCCAATAATGCGGAGTTGATAAGATGACAAAAGCAATAGTTCTCTGCGGCGGCAAAGGCACGAGGCTTCGCCCTTACACTTACTCTATACCAAAGCCCATGCTGCCGCTTGGAAGGAAGCCGATTTTGGAATATGTTGTTCAGAGCCTTAAGGAAAACGGCATCACCGAAATGGTATTCACGGTGGGCTACCTCAAAGAGCAGATAATTTCGCACTTTGGCGACGGCAAAAAACTCGGCGTGAAAATATCATACTCTGAGGAGCAGCACGAGCTCAACACCGCGGGCTCGATAAAGCCGATTGAAAGCCAGCTAAAAGACACATTCGTGGTGCTCATGGGCGACCATTTGTCGCTTCTTGACATTAAAAAAATGCTCAAGTTCCACGCCGAGCAGGGCGCGCTTGCCACAATCGCGCTCAAGCGCCAGGGCGTTCCCCTCGAATACGGCATTGCGCACATGGAAGGCGACCGCATCACATCTTTCCAGGAAAAGCCCATCATACAGAATCTCGTGAACTCCGGCGTATACGTGCTTGAGCCGGAAATATTCAAATACATAAAAGAGGGCGATGATTTTGCGCGCGACGTGTTCCCGAAGCTTCTTGCCGACAAGAAGAAAATATCGGGCTTTGTGTTCGACTCGTACTGGCTTGACATCGGCCGCACAACTGATTATGAGCAGATGAACCGGATGATATCGGTCATAGAACTCGCAACAGGGCGGAAACAATGAGGCATCTGCCGCATTCCGCCATTTTTCCTTTTTCCCGCCTTTTTTTGGGCGCAAGCCGATTCAAGGGCTTTTCTTGCCTCTTTTCCGCAGTTTTGCCCTTTTTCAGCCTTTTTTCGTCATCCTCAGCATAATCTTTTTAACCTGACCTCGCCAGTTGAAGTATAAGGAAGGTACGCAGTTTCATCAGTTTTGGTGAAACAATGAAACCAAACGTAACCTTCCCAATAGGTGCTGTC
>JAGVIA010000051.1 GCA_020056305.1 archaeon
CTTCATTCAAATCCCTCCAGACGATTGTTGTTTTTGGACTTTTGAGGTAAAAACCTTCAGGTTTCAACCTGTCCAGTCCTGGAGGGGGTCAGTACAGCACATTGACGGCATAGGCCGCGAGGATGCGCAGAAGCTTGCGAGAATGCTATCCTCCCGCATCGAGAAGTCAAGAAGGAACTAAACAAAGCGGCTTCTTGGTACTGTTAAATTACTTGCCTTCATTTTCCATAACTGTGAAACAATGGAAGCCCTAAACGCAATCCTCTCCAGGCATAGCGCGCGCAGGTACGCAAAAAAGAAAGTGCCGCTGCCTCTTTTGAAGAAAATAATCTTGGCAGGCATGGCAGCGCCCTCTGCAGGGAACGAACAGCCATGGCACTTCATCATCATGTCCGACGCCAAGGCGCTCTCGAAAATGAAGGAGTTCAACAGCTACTCAAAAACCGGGCAGGAGGCGCCGTGCGGCATTCTTATCTGCGCAGATCTCAAGCTCCAGAATTATTCCGGGCTCGAAGGGCTCTGGATAGAGGATTGCGCAGCCGCTGCGGAGAACATGTTCATCGAGGCAACCGCGCTTGGGCTTGGCGCGGCATGGACTGCCGTGCATCCCATGAAGGAGCGCGTGGAGGGCTACAGGAAGCTTCTGCATTTCCCAAAGAACATCGTGCCGATTGTTTTCATGCCAATCGGATATATGGCAGAAAAGCCTGCCAAGGAAAACAGGTTTAAGAAAGAGAGGATACATTACGGAAAATGGTAGCAGAATTTACGCTTCACATATGGCAGGTGTTCTCATGCCTCTTTCATCCATGCTAATTGCATCAGGTCGCGTTCAGGGTGTGGGCTTCCGTGCGCATGCGGCATTGCATGCCCGCAAATTTGGCATCACCGGCTCTGTGCAGAATATGCCTGATGGCACTGTGAAAATAATCGCAGAGGCAAAAGACAAAGAGGAGCTTGAGCAATTCATCTCCGCGCTAAAATCCCGCACATTCTTAGGCGGCATCGCATCCAGAATTTCAATGGCATCCTCTCGCTTTATAGGCACTCGCACGCATAAGGATTTCCAGATTCTATTTTAGGGGGCGATAATATGCAAATGCGCGCAAGCCACATACTCGTGAAAACAGAGGCAGAGGCAATTTCAATCATAAAGCAGCTATCCGCCGGCATCTCATTCGAGCTTCTTGCAAAGAAATTCTCCACCTGTCCATCAAAGGCGCAGGGCGGGGATTTGGGCCCATTTGGCGCAGGCGAAATGGTCCCTGCTTTTGAGAAGGCAACACTTGCGCTAAAAATCGGGCAGACATCACAGCCAGTGCAAACAGAATTTGGCTGGCATCTGATAAAGAGGACCGGTTAGCGCTCCGAAGCACTAGCGGTCCATTTTTGCTTGGGCAAAAATAGGACTGGATAAGCTATTTTTTCAGAAGCATCATCGTCACATCTTCATATTTTCCATACTGGTTTATCCAATCAGGCCATCTCCCTATTTCCCTAAATCCGATTGAGCGGTAAAGCGCCCGGGCGGGTGCATTATTCTCCGCCACAGTCAGGTAGACATTTTTCGGTTCCCATTTCTTCTTCGCAAGCGCAATGACTTCCGAAAGCATCCGTTTTCCCAGCCCCTTCCCGCGCCAATTTTTCAAAATGGCGATTCCGACAAGCACATTGCCCTTGGCCTTGAATTTCCCACGCTCGGCACTGCAGTCGCCTATCAGCTTTCCATCCGCCAACGCCTTAAGGTAAATCATGCTTCCTTTTTTGTTCTTGGATGCGGCTTCGGAAAGCCATTCCTTCTCCTCTTTTACAGTGAGGGGCCTGTCATTTCCAAGATATGCGCGCTCGCGGTTGAACGAATTTATGAACCTTTGGAATTCTGCCGCACTCTCTTTGCCTGTTATTTGCTCGAGCAATATTTCTTCTCCCGTGCGCAAAACAACTTTCTTGCGAAACATCTAAACCACAAACTTCTCATTTATCTTCGGCGCAACCGCGTCAAAGCCCTCGACTTTTAGGTCCTCGGCAAATTCGGTGCAGTGGTCCCCGTGCACGCAGAACACCTTTTGCGGCTCGCAGCGCTTTGCAAATTCGAACATGTCCGTCCTGCCAGCATGCGCCGAAAAGTCCATGTATTCATACGGTATTTTCAGCTTGACTTCCACGCCGTCAATATCCGCGATGCCCTCTTTTAGCACCCGATAAGCGTTCGTGCCCGGCACAGAATATCCTGTGAATACCATCCTCGACTTATGGCCCAGCTTGAGAAGGTAATACATCGCAGGCCCGCCCTGCAGCATGCCGGCGGTGGATATAATTACCGCGGGCTTTGCAAGCACTTTTGGCCTGTCGCGGCTCCCGTTCACAAAGCTCACCGAGCCCACGTCGCGCCGGAAAAGCTTGGGGTCTTTCACGTATTTTGTTTCCCTCTCAACAGTCCGCGTAACATCCTTTCCCATCCCGTCAATGTAAATGGGAACATCGCGAAGCCGCGCGCGTATCACGCGTATGAGCTCCTGCGTGCGTCCCACCGCAAATGCCGGCAAAAGCACGTGCCCGCCGTTAGATAGCGTGTGTTCTATTTTCTTGCACAATTGCTTTTCCAGCTCACGCCGATCCGGGTGCTCCTTGTCCGAATATGTCGATTCCGTAATCAGGATGTTTATGCCGCGAACAGGCTTTGCCGGGTAATTCATGTACGTCTCAACAGTATTGTAATCACCTGTGTAAAGCAGCCTTTTCCTCCCGAATTCCACTTCCGCCATCGCAGATCCTGTGATGTGCCCTGCATTATGCAATGTGATGCGGGTATTGCCCATCCTCATCTGCTGCCCGTAGGGAAGCGGGTGGAAATTGCGCATGGCGTGCTTCAATGATGAGTGGTGGTATGGCAGCATGCCCCGCTCCTGCTTCATGATTTTCTCAGAGTCCGGAAGCAGTATTTCGCAAATCGCCTTCGTGGGTGGCGTGGCAATCCACTGCGGCTCTGCCCTGTCATAGAGCTGCGGCAGGAAGCCGGAATGGTCAAGGTGCGCATGCGTTATTATGGCGGCATCCACTGTATGCATGCCGATTTGCGGAAAAGCGGTGTCTGCATGTATCTTGACGCCGTAGTCCAGCACAAGCTCGGCATCCGTCTTCAAAAGCACGGCGCTTCTGCCGACCTCGCCTGCCCCTCCTATGAACCTAAGCTCCATGACAATGGATTTAAAAGTTAAGTATATAAACGAAGTTGGAAGCGACTGGGGTGTTTGTTTGGAAGAGTTCACATTTCTTGATCTTGCCGTGCTGAAAAAGGTCGATGCTGAGGCTGTAGTGGAGAAGTTCGGCAGCATCATTTCCACGTCGTTTTTTGAGACCGCGAACCTGCTTGGCACAATGAAAGTCAAGGGCATAATCGACATCGAATCCTCGGTTGGCGGCATGAGCCGAATAGTGCTCACCGACGAGGGAAGAAGGAGGCTCCAAATCGCATTCGAGCGCGCCACCGAGCCCCTTGACGTGCTTGACAACGCGATACTAAAGGCGCTTGCAGCAGGCGCCCGCGATCTCTCCTCCCTCAAATCCATGGTGAATGTGCGGGACCCGGATATCGCATACCACATGAACAAGCTCGTCGAGCAGCAATTTGTGGATTATATCGTCAAATCCGGCGGCGTTGGCTTTTCGCTCACTGAAAAAGGCTTCAACGTCACCGGCGGATTGCGCAACACTGTCCCCGTAGAGCAGCAGCGGTCCGCCGCAGTGCCTGCCGAGCCATTTTCATCGCCTGCGCAGCAGGCGCAGCCACGCATAATGCAGCAGCCTCTGCATGCCGCAAGCTCGCACAAGCACAAGCACATGAGCGAAGATGTGAAGGAACTGGTGTCAGGCGAATCCGGGGCTGAAAAACACCAGTCAGTGCACACAAAGCGCATGCTTTCAAAAACAAGCTACTACGTCAAGGAATACGGAACGTACCTCATCATTCTGCTGCTCCTAATCCTGCTTGTCATGTTTGCGATTTCAGCAGGCTACCTAAAGCTCTCCGGTTAGGACATGGAAAACCCCCTTGCTAAATTCGGGATTAAGGCAGCGCCATCCTCGCTCGAGTCAGATTTGGCAGGATGCAAGGCTGCCGCAAAAAAAATCGGCTACCCGGTTGCCCTCAAGCTTGTTTCTCAGCAGATAATGCACAAGACTGACGCCGGCGCTGTGAAGCTTGGCATACGCAACGAATACGAGCTGTCTGCGGCACACAAAGAGCTCTGCCGGATAGGCCGCGGCCTGCGCTCAGACGGATTTCTTGTGCAGAAGATGGCGCGCAATGGAATCGAGCTAATTGTAGGGGGCAAGCGCGATTCGCAGTTCGGCCAGCTCATACTGCTTGGGGTCGGGGGAATTTACGTTGAGGTTTTGCGGGACGTGACATTCCGCGTCTGCCCGATAACAAAAAAAGATGCGCATGAAATGATGGAGGAGCTGCGCTCCTACTCGATACTTTCTGGCTCGCGCGGCTCAAAGCCAATCAACAAGGAAAAGCTTGCAAGCCTGCTTGTCAAAGTCTCAAAATTCCTGTTGTCTGAAAATCCTGCGGAGCTGGATCTGAATCCCGTCATTGCAGACCATCGCGGCTATGACATTGTAGACGTGCGGCTTATCAAATAGGTGCAAACATGTCCTCTGAAAAAAAAATCAAAAACCTCTATGCTGTGTTCAACCCAAAGAGCATCGCGATAATAGGCGCATCGCGCAACCCGACAAAAATCGGGCATGTCGTGCTCAAAAATCACCTAGATGGCGGGTTTGGCGGCAAGATATACCCAATTAACCCCGAAGCCGAGGAAATACTCGGGCTCAAATGCTATCCATCAGTAAGTGCGATTGGCAAAAAAGTGGACACTGCAATAATTTCCATCCCATCAAAGATGGTGGCGGCAGCACTTGAGGACTGCGGCAAGGCGGGAGTGCGGGGGGCGGTGGTCATCACAGGCGGCTTTTCCGAGGTTGGCAATGCAGAGGGCGAGGCAGAGCTTGTCCGCATCGCAGACAAATATGGCATGGCGCTAATCGGGCCAAACTGCATGGGCGTGCTCAATCCCGCATCCCGCGTTGATAGCATTTTCCTCCCGATTTACAAGCTCGGCAGGCCGCACGTGGGCGACATCTCTTTCATCTCGCAGTCCGGCGCAGTGGGCGGCTGCATCGTGGATTTGGCAGCGCGCGCAGGGCTTGGCATGGCAAAATTCGTATCATATGGCAATGCGGCAGTGATTGACGAAACCGATTTGCTCTCATACCTCGAGAAGGATGAGAAAAGCGGCATCATTGTCATGTATGTGGAGGCAATACGGGACGGCAGGCGCTTCATGTCTGTTGCACGGCGCGTCACGAAAAAAAAGCCGGTCGTGGTGCTAAAGGCCGGCATAACTGCACAGGGCGCAGAGGCTGCAAAATCGCACACCGGCGCCATAGCCGGCGCTGCCGAGGCATACAAGGCCGCATTCAAGCAATGCAACATGACTGAGGCAGAATCGCTTGACGAGCTTTTTGATTTTGCGAAAATATTCTACCAGCCCCGCGCGCATGGCAGGCGGATTGCCATTGTGACAAACGGCGGAGGCAACGGCGTGCTTGCCGCAGACAGCGTTGTGAAAAATAATCTTGAGCTTGCGCAATTCTCCGATTCTACTACAAAAGAGCTCATCGGTTTTCTCCCTCCATATGCAACTGCGAAAAATCCCCTGGATTTGGTGGGTGATGCGGATGCGCACCGCTACGAGTCTGCTCTCAATGCCGTAATGAAGGACCCGAATGTGGATGCGATTGTGGCAATCCTTCTCTTCCAGACAGTGCAGCTTGACAGCTCGGTTGTGAATATTGTGGTGAAGGCATCCGACCTGCGCCAAAAGCCCATGGTGGCGGTTTGCACCGGCGGCGAATACACTGAATTGCACAGGCGCATACTTGACAGCTACGGCGTTCCCACTTACCCCTCGCCATCCTCTGCGATTCGCGCGCTTGCGAAATTCCTGGAGTTTTCCAAAAAGCATCCGAAATGAAATTGGCTTGCCCGAGCCAGAAAATATGCGCCGCTAGAGCATTTTGAACCATGCACTAGTCTTACTGCTGGCTCCCGTGCCTATTCTTTACTGAATAACAAACGCCTGTTTTATCATCCTGTTTCTCAAAATAGGCATGAGGGGCGGCTCACCATTGCAAATGCCAAGTCGTCTTGCTCGGGATATGCGCAGCCTGTTTGTTTCAGGGACATATGGGGATTTGGAAGAGTAAGATTTCAACCAGATATCGCGCATTGTCTGGTCATTTGGCAGGCTTTCTTTTGCAAGCGCTCTGCCAATGTCAAGCGCAGCAAGATGGCGCTTTGCCGAATATCCAGCAAGACTCGGATTTTTGAGGATTGCATTCTTCACTTCGCCGCAAGAAAGGCCAGCCATAGTGCCGATTCTTGTAGCCTGCCTTAGCACACGCTTATGGTCCAAGCTTGCGAATGGAGGGTGAGCCAGCACTGCCTTTGCAACCTGCTCTTTTGTGCAGCCGTATGCTTCCGTGATTCCTTTTAGCACACGCTC
>JAGVIA010000061.1 GCA_020056305.1 archaeon
ATACTCTTTTGCGGCAGAAAGGAACATTGCATTTGCATGCTGCTCGCGCAAATACAGCTGCTCGTCCGCATCTGCGCCATCGGTTTTTTCCCCTCTGGCGGCACGCGCCCACTTGCCCATCTTTTCCAAAAGCCATGCAATCGCGACTGTGGCTGCAGTGGGCGGCGTGTTTGCACCCACCAACACGCCCAACTGCTCTATGACTTCGTTCCTTGCGACTGCATATCCGATTCGGTGCTCTGCAAGCATGTCACCTTTTGAAAAGCTGCGCAACCGTATCACGCAATCAGAAGTAATGTTCTCAGGATAGTTCTCCCGCACCACCCGCGGCTGCCAGAACCCAAAGCCGCCATTCCCGTCAATCTTCCACTGGGGCATGTCCCCGCTCTCGTCCAGTATTACATAAGTTCCATTATCTTCTGCCATGGCAATTATTTTTCCAAGCTCCGCCCTTGCAATCTCCTTTCCCATGACATTGGGGCTTATGAGCAATATTGCCGCAGTATTCTTGCCAAGCACTTCTGCTATTTGCGCAGCAGTTGGATTGTAGCTGTTTTCCCGTTGCGCCTGCACTATGTGCACAGGCTCATATCTCATGGAATCATCAACAAAAAAAGAGTAAGTCGGCGCAGGTATCACCAACTGGTCCTTTTCCCCCCGGATCCTTATTGCCTCGCATATTTTGCTGTATGCCGAGAGCACGCCTGATGTAAATGCCACGTTTTCTATGGCGTAGTTCCCAAAGTTGGACTCCACATCCAATATTGCTTTTCGGATAGCCGGGTCCCCAAGCGAGCCAAGATACCCCTGCAGCCGGCGCGAATCCCGGCAAAGCCGTTCCACAACCGGCCCCTGCCGCTGGAAAAACTGCCAGTCAAGGTAGCCCCTGCCAAGCTTTATCACTTCCCGGTTTTCAGAGGCTCTCCTGACAACTTCGAAATGCTCCTTGAAAGCGCTGCCCATTTGGGAGCGCCGGAACTGATTGAGGGGCAAGCCTGTGGGACTCATTTTAACCATCATTATCTGTGGTAAAGAGTATATAAATACATCTAATGGCATTACGGCCTGCTCATGCCAACCCACTTGACCTCGTATGATTTCTCGAAGTCATCGTAGCTGTCAAACGGGAAATAAACCATCTTGATTTCCTTGTACACGTGCAGTATGTCGTAGTCGCCAACCACGTCCTTGAAGCGGCTGCGGAACCTAAAGAGCATGTCGCGGAATTCATACTCATCCTTCACTTCTGCCTCAAGCTCCACTTCCCAGCTGCCGGTGCACACCACGAAATATATTATCGAGGGCTCGGT
Source organism: archaeon (assembly GCA_020056305.1). Classification (GTDB taxonomy): domain Archaea; phylum Micrarchaeota; class Micrarchaeia; order Anstonellales; family Anstonellaceae; genus JAGVIA01. The sequence goes on from JAGVIA010000061.1 coordinate 1,311, forward strand.
CATGCAAAACGAGATTATCCCCTTCTCAAGCTTCTCGTCAACATGCCGCACGGAGATTAGCGCCTTGTAATACTGCCTGCCCAGCTTGTCCAAGTCAAGCCAGGTTCGGTAAGACTTTATGATGCCCGCGTTCTCAAGGCCCTTCATCCTCTTTTTCACTCCGTTGTCGCTCAGCCCTATCCGCCCGCCAAGCTGCCGGTATGTCATCGAGGCGTCGCGGCTTAATGCGTGGAGTATCTCAAAATCAGTCCTGTCGATCCGGTGCATGCCAGTCTCCAGCCCGAATGCAGGCGAGATGTCCTCGGGCTTCCAGTTTTCCACAAGATATTTCTTGCGGAAGTGGTTGGTCGTAATCGAGGGCGAAACAATATACTCCTTGAGCCGCTCGCCAAGTATCCGCTTTAGCTCTGAGAGCAGGCTGTTGAAGTGCACGTTGTTCCTTGCTACAAACATGACCTGCGCATCATAGCTGCCGGTGGTGAGCACGAACCAAAACAGGTTCTTTAGTTCCGCTATCCGACCATACAGCTCCTTTTCCTCGGTGGGTGAGATGTTTTGGAGCCGCAGGTAAACGCGGTAGCTGAAATACCCGAGCCGGTGGATATCCACCACTTCACGGAAGCCCCGTATCACGCCCTCCTCAATCAGCCTCTTTATCCTGTAGCTTGCCACCTGCTTTGGGAGCCGCACGTGCCTTGCTATTTCGGAGACGGGCTGGCGCACGTGGTATTCAAGCTCGTAGAGTATCCTCCTGTCCTTTGCATCGAGACGCATGTTATCTTTTCCGAACTAAGACTATATAATCTGTTCGATTTGTCCAAAGTTTGGCTAAAAACTTTAAAATAAAAGTTAGGGCGGATTTCTTGCGTAAGGAAAGTGGCTAGCGGCACATGGCATGTCCGGCCGCTAGGAACTGGGGTGCAAAGATGCCAAACGGCAAAACGCTTAGCTTAATCGCTGGCACAACGGTCTGCAACGCAAGGTGCGACTTTTGCATCTCCAAGACCACTCCGTTTCAGGGCATGGGCCCAAAATTGGACCAGATAAACCGCGAGCGGCTGGAGCATGCATGCGGGCTTGCAAAAAAACTCGGCATACAAACCGTGCTCATAACAAGCAAGGGAGAGCCGACAATCTACCCTGAGCACATCTCAACGTATCTCTTGCACGTGCAAAAGCACAAGTTCTCAAGTGTCGAGCTGCAGACAAACGCAATCCTATTTGGCACAAAGGCGGAGCAGTATGACAAGCTCCTGGCGCAGTGGCACGCGGACGGCCTTGGCCTTATTGCAATTTCCATAGTGCACTACGAAGGGGAGAAAAACCGCTCGATATACACGAAAATCAACCCCTACATGGACCTGCCCGCAATCATTGCAAAGCTCCATGGCTTTGGCTACAAAGTGCGCCTCTCATGCACGCTGGTCCGGGGATACGTGGACAGCATAGATGAAGCGCGCAGGATGATCCAGTTTGCAATCCAAAACAAGGTGGAGCAGCTCACCTTGCGGCGCATGGAAGCAGTGGATGTGAGCGAAAACGAAGATGTCTCCTCGTGGACGCGCTCGCACATGCTGGCGCCGGAAACGCTTGCGGCGCTTCGGTCCCACCTGGATGAAAATGGGAAGCTTGTTGGCGAATTCTTCTACGGCGCGCGGCTCTATGAATACGGCGAGTCAAGCCAGAATGTCTGCCTGACAACTGGCCTGACAGACAAAATCCTGACAGACGACGTCCGCCAGCTAATCTTCTTCCCGTCAGGCCGCATCATCACGGACTGGCGCTACGACTCGGGCAAGGAAGGCGAGCTTGTGCAAATCAGCGGGATAAAAACGGAGGGATAGCCATGGCAATCGCAAATGCAAACCAGCCGGCACTCAAGGCAGGAGTCGGAGTCTATGCGTACTATTTCCCCGAAGTAAGGCGCGAGATATCGCGCATAGCAGGAAAATACCCGCATGACGTCTTCCTGCGCTCGATAACGCCCGGCCTTGACAACTTCCACCAGCAGATGATTGCGCGCTATGTGAAAAAATTTGAGCCTCAGGTTTCCGGGCTCTCGGAGTTTGCGCACCAATACCCCACTGCCGGCTCAAGCGAGGCAATCTACCACCAGCTTGTGAAAATAAAGCTCACAGACCCGCGCGCGCCAATCTATGTGCTAAACGGCGAATACCAGGGCTACTCGGAATACGCAAAGACGCTTGGCATGGCAGTCACGGTCATAAACGGGCCTGGCGAGGCAAAGGAAAAAGGATACTGGTTCATTTCAAATCCGTCTGCAAGGGATGGCAACCTGCTCCCGCCAGATTTTGTGCAAAAAATTTGCGAGGCGGGGCACAAGGTAATACTGGACCTAAGCTACGTGGGGATTGCAAAGCCTGCAAACATCCCTGTCCAGCACCCAAACATAATTGCAGTGCTCACGTCTTTGAGCAAGCCCTTCGGCCTCTTCTATTATCGTGTCGGGTTCGCTTTTTCCCGCGAGCCGATTGATTCGCTTTTTCCAAACCAGTGGTTCAAGAGCGTTTTTTCGCTTATTGTGGCAGACAAGGTGCTTGAGAAATTTGCGCCTGACAAGCTTGCAAAAAAATACCGGAAATGGCAGGAAAAAGCCCTGGCGGGCATGCGCAAAGAAACCGGGCTGCCGCTTCTCGCATCCGATGTCGTCCTGCTTGCCACGCTTGACAAAACCGTCCCGCTTAGCCCTGCGCAGGAGGCGCTTGCGGCAGAATACAGGCGCGGGGACGGATACCGATTCTGCCTGACTCCGTACTTCCTTGAGATGGAAAAAGCAGGCAGGGAGGCGAGCTAGATGGCGGAAAACACGCTTCAGACCGACCTTTACCAGCCAAGCATGGTGATGGGCTACATTGACGCCGGCAAGGGCAATGAGATGGCGACTTTTGAGCTGTCTTTGCGCAAGATGCCGCCAAACAGGAATTATCTTCTTGCCGCAGGCCTGGGCGAGGTTGTGGAGTATCTTTCGAACCTGCGCTTTAGCACCGAGCAGATAGATTACCTCAAGAGCTTCCCGCAATTTGCGCATTTGGGAAAGCATGTCTGGGATGCGCTTGCATCTTTTCGATTTACTGGGGATTTATGGGCGGTGCGCGAGGGAACGCCGGTTTTCCAAAACGAGCCAGTGCTTTTTGTGCGCGCGAATCGCGCAACAGCACAATTTGTTGAGACATACGTGCTTGGAAAAATACGCTCGAACACGCGCTTTGCCTCGCGCACTTCCCGCATCGTGGATGCTGCCGCGCCAGCCGAAGTGATTGACTTTGGGACAAGGCACATTGACCCCGAGCTTGGAGTTGTCGAGGGCAGGGGGTCGTACATCGGCGGCGCGGCAGGCACAAGCAACGTCGAATCAGGAAGGAAATATGGAATCCCGCTTGAGGACATACGCGGCACAATGGCACATGCCTACGTGATGAGCTTTGCAACAGAGCTTGAGGCTTTCCGCGCCTATGCGAAGACTTACCCCGACCACACTGTGCTGCTTGTTGATACGTATGACACTGAGCAGGGCATCAGAAACGCGATAAGCGTCGCAAAGGAAATGGAGGCTGCGGGGCATTGCCTGCGCGGCATAAGAATCGACTCCGGGGATTTTGCCAAATATTCGCGCATGGCGCGGCAAATGCTTGCAGAGGCAGGCCTCTCTTATGTAAAAATCATGCTCTCAGGCGACCTCAACGAAAAAACAATTCTGGAGCTTCGGGAAAAGGGCGCGGAATTTGACATGCTTGGGGTCGGCAGGGCAATTGCAACATCTGATGATGCGCCGCACATTGACTGCGCGTACAAGCTATGCGAGCACACACTTGACGGCGCAGAGCAGCAGGCAATCAAGCTAAGCGAGGGCAAGGCGACCTGGCCGGGCTTGAAGCAAATCTACCGCTTTTGCGATGCGCACGGCCTTTATTTGCGGGACGAAATCTGCGCAGCCGATGAGTGCCGCGAGGGCGCAACACCTCTTTTGGAGAAAATAATGCAAGGCGGGCAGCTGGCTGCGCAAATGCCTTCCATGCGCCAGATGCGGCAGCACGCAAGGGCGCAGAAGGAAGGGCTATCGCCCCGCCTTCGCGGCTTTGGAGATGAAATCTATCCAGTCGAGCACTCGGAGAAGCTCAAGATTCTGCAGCACCAGCTTCGCGTTCAGATTCTGGCTAGAAACGGAGCCAGCCGCGGGGCAAGGCTTGTGAGATAAAAATTGGGGGTGATTGGGATGGGTGAGCTGATTGTTTGGAAGGTAGATGTGCAGAATGATTTTGTCCATGCAGAATATGCAGAGAACGGCGTTCCTGCCAGAGGCAAGCTCTATGTGCCGGGCGCCGAGGCAATAATCGCAAACGAGAAGGCGATCACCGAGCGCTGCCAGATGTACAACATACGCATACGCGGCTCTGCGGATGAGCACACCGAAGCATCAGTGGAGCTTGCAAGGAACAAGGAGAAATGCGGCGACGGCTCAATCTGGCCAGACCACTGCATGGCAGGCAGCGAAGGGCAAAAATACATACCAGAGGCGCTTTTGGCGCCTGACAAGGTTGCAATCATAAGCTGGCTGCAAAAATACCCGCCAGCGCAGCTTGCCCAAATGCTCCGCATGCCGCAGGTGATTTTCACAAAGGATGACAACGATGTGTTCAATCCGGTGCGCGGAAGCCCATACATCGGCAAATTTCTCCTGTCGCTAAAGCCGGGCACTGAAATTATCGTAACCGGCGTTGCAACCGATTACTGCGTTGCGCACGCGCTTCGCGGATGGATTGCGTGGGCGGAGAAATTCGGCGGAAAAGTGATGCTGGTAACTGACGCAGTGAAGGAAATCACGCCGGAAGGGCGGGATCGCATTCTTGAAGAATGCAGGGGAAGCCCTGTTTTTTCCAAGATAACAACCAGCGAGCTTCTTGCGCAAATGGACAGGAAATTTGCAAAAAGCGACCTTCCAGTTGATGCACAATTGCGCAACAAGGCGGGCACTGGCAATGCCGGGGGAGGCATTGGAAGGGGAGCAAAATGGCTCATGATATGAAAATTGCAATGGCACAGGTCAACACCTCTGTTGGCGACATTTTGGGCAATGAGTGGAAGGTCCTGGAATTTGCGCAAAAGGCAAGGGCAGCAGGTGCGGATATTGCCATTTTTCCCGAGATGACGGTGCCTGGCTACCCGCCAAAGGACCTGCTGCTCTCGCCGGAATTCATTTCTGCCTGCGAAGAAGCGCAGGGAAGGATACGGCAAGCATCTGCCGGGCTTGGCATTGCATTGGTCATTGGCGGGGTGGAAATTGCGGAGGGGAAGCTCTACAACACATCCTTTGTTTTTTCCGGCGGGCAGACCATTTACGCATACCACAAAAAGCACCTGCCAAACTACGATGTGTTTGACGAGAAGCGCTATTTTGCATCCGGCGAGGGCGACGGGCTTTTTGAGCTTGGCGGCATGCGCATTGGCATAAACATATGCGAGGACATCTGGGTGCGCGGCGGGCCTGCTGATCGGCAGGCAAAGGCAGGCGCGGAGCTGATAATCAACCTCTCCGCCTCGCCATTTTATTTCGGCAAGACAAAGGAGCGCCTTGCGCTGATACAAAACCACATCAAATCCGGAGGTGTGCCGATAATATACGTAAATCAGGTCGGCGGGCAGGACGACATCGTATTTGACGGCGAATCATATGCGTTCAATGCAAAAGGCGAGCTGATGGCGCAAGGAAAGCACTTTGCAGAGGATTTGGCTATCTTCTCACTCTCAGGCAAGCCAATAATGCCGCTCATACATGAAAAAGCAGAAGAAGTCTACGAAGCGCTGAAGCTTGGGCTTTCGGACTATTTCAAAAAAGGGAAAACCGCATTTGCAAAAGCCGTGCTGGGGCTTTCCGGGGGCGTTGATTCTGCCCTTGCCGCAATCATTGCAGCGGATGCCCTTGGCCCGGAAAACGTGGTATGCATCTCCATGCCATCCCGCTTCACTTCGGCGCAAAGCATTGCGGATGCACGGCAGCTTGCCTCCAATATCGGCGCCCATTTCAGGGAAATACCGATAGATGGCATGTACGATGCCTATCTGCAGGACCTCTGCCCCCTTGCGCAGGATACTGGCGTGTCTGTTGCGCAGGAAAACATCCAGGCGCGAATACGCGCAAACATCCTCTATTTCGAGGCGAACTCCAATAATTACCTGGTCCTGAACACTTCAAACAAATCCGAAGCAGCTGTCGGCTATGGCACGCTGCATGGCGACATGGCTGGCGGATATGGGGTTATTCTTGATGCCCTAAAAACGCTTGTTTACGAGCTTTGCGCCTATAGAAATGGGAAGGCAGGTTACGATATCATCCCAAAATCAATACTTGAGAAAGCGCCGTCTGCAGAGCTTCGGCCAAACCAAAAAGACAGCGACTCGCTTCCGCCATACCCGATACTAGACGGGATAATAGACGGCTATGTCGAAAAAGTCAAAAGCCCCAGGCAGATTGCAAGCGAGCTTTCTGCAGAGAACATTAATCCTGAGATGGTGCGCGAAGTCATCCGCAGGATTGATGCTGCTGAGCACAAGCGGAAGCAGTCGCCGCCGGGCGCCAAAATAACCCCCCGAGCATTTGGCAGCGGAAGAAGGATGCCTATTGCGAATGGCTATGGCGCTTGATTTTGGGCGCCTGTCCTTTTTGCAATCAGACTTGTTTTCATCCCTGCAACTTTCGCTTTCAATCTTGCTATTTTGAATCCATCATGCTTCACAAATGCCTTCTGGTCGTATCCGAAAGCGATTATGTTGGGATGCACGCGCCTTATCATGTCCTCGCGCTTTTTTCCTCCCATTAGTGCAACATCCACTTCTTTGAGCAGCCCAACCCTTTTTGCGCGCACCTTTGCAGAATTTATAGGCTTTTTTCCCTTGATTTTTGCAACCCATTCATCTGATGCCACCACTACTACTAGAATATCCCCGAGTTTCCTTGCCGCGCGCAGCGTTGCAAGGTGCCCCACGTGCAAAATGTCAAACACGCCGCCAGTGAGCACTACTTTCAGTTTCTTGCGGTATTTTGGCAGAAGAAAATGGCGGGCGCCTTTTTTTGCAAGCAATTTTTTTTCATTTGCGCTCATTTGCGAATATTGTTTCTGCGTTATTCCATTCCCCTTTAGCTGCAGCACAAGAAGGCGGCGCAATAGTTCTTTCATCATCTCGCCTAAGGATAAGCCCGGTTAATCGTCCTTGGGAACGGAATCGCGTCCCGTATATGGTCAAGGTTCAGCATCCATTTAACGAGCCGTTCAATTCCCAAGCCAAAGCCAGCGTGCGGAACGCTCCCGTATCTCCTCAAATCGAGATACCACTGGTACTCTTTCTCCGGCAAATTCTGCTCCTTTACGCGTGCCATAAGCTCATCATGCTCCCAAATCCTCTCACTTCCGCCGATTATCTCGCCATGCCCCTGCGGCGCAAGCAAATCATTCGAGAGCACAGTCCCGGGCTTTGACTTGTCCTCGCGCATGTAAAACGCCTTGAAAGCTTTTGGGTGGTTGTGCACGAATATTGGAATCTTTGTGTCTTTGGTGAGCTCTGCCTCCTCGTCCGCGCCCATGTCCTGCCCGTATTCAATCTTCAATCCTTTTTCCTGCAGCATCTCAATCGCTTTCCCATAGTCAATCCTTGGGAAAGGCGCCTTTACCATTAACAAATCATTCGGATCGCGGCCTGCTGCCTGCAGGATGTCCGGATGCTCTTTTGCCATCTTCTGGCAAACGAACTCAATCATGTCCTCCTGCAACTCCATGTTCATCTTCTGGGAATAGAATGCCATTTCAGGCTCAAGATGCCAGTATTCCGCAAGATGCCGGATGGTTCTGGAGGGCTCCGCCCTAAATGACGGCGCAAGGATGAAAATGTTCCCAAGCGAGAATGAGAAAACTTCCCCATACATCTGGCCGCTTTGGGACAAATATGCCATATCTCCGAAATAATCCAGCTTGAACAAGGTCGCGCCGCCCTCGCATGCGCTCCTTGTGATGATTGGCGGCGTGCACTCGAAGAAATCATGCTCGAAAAAGAACTGCCGCAAATACCTTGTGATGTAATCCCTGCCTTTCAAAATGTTCGTGAGCCTCTGCGAGCGCAGCCAAAGGTGCCGCGTATCCAGAAGGAATTCAACTGACTGGTCCTTTGCAATCGGGAATGCCTCGCCTATGAAAATAGCATTAAAGCCGCTGACGCCAAGCTCAAATCCGCCCGGCGCGCGCTTGTCCTCTTTTACAATTCCCTCGCATTCTGCAGATGATTCAACAAACACGTTTGTCGCATCCTTCCAGTCCTTCTCATCCACTGCATCTTTCTTGACTGCGCACTGCAGCACTCCGGTTGCATCCCGCATTACTACGAATGCCAGCCCGCCTGAGGTGCGCTGCCTGTGCACCCAGCCGCGTATTTTCACCTTCTTCCCAGTGTGTTTTCCTGCGAGAATATCGCCTATTTTTGAGTATTCGCCCGCTTTTGCCATATCATCCACGCATTTGCTTCACAAAATATAAATAAAAACTAGACCACGGAACCGCGGAGGGAGATTGCACCATCAGATGCCTCATACAATGACCTGCTCACCTGGCACTCTGCGGAAAAGCTGCACGTCCCCAACGTGCTTTGCACCTGTTATGTAGCGCACCAGCCTCTCAATGCCAAACCCGCCTCCGGCAGACGGCAGCATGCCATCCCTTGCAAGCTCAAGATATGCGGCATATCTGCCAGCATCCAGCCTGTCCTTGCCAATCCTTGCAATTATCCTTTCATACTCGTATTCCCGCTCTGCTCCTGATAGCGCCTCACCAAATCCTTCAGGGTAAATCAAATCGTAGTTTCTATAATGCCCAGGCTCCGCCGGGTCCTCTTTGTCATAGAATTCCCGCCTATGGCAGAGCGCCCAGAATGGCGCCGAATGCGCAAGCGATGCGGCAGTTTCCCAGTCCGCCCCGTATTTCTCTTCGAGCTCATGGGTGGTGTAGCAAGAGAATGGAGATGAAAATGCCGGTAGTGTCCTTCCCAAAATGTGCAGTTCGTCCGCGCATTCTTTTTTCACATGCTCCACAGTTCCTTTCATCAGTTCTTCCATCAGCCCAAAGACATCCTCTCTCTTGCCTCCTTCAATCTCAAAATCCAGCTGCGAAAATTCAAACAGGTGTTTTCCGCTCTCCTTTCTTGCCGGGCTCTCCAGCCTCACGTTTGGTGAGATGATAAACAGCTTTTTGATGCCCTGCTTCACGGCAATCTGCTTGTGCAATATCATCGACTGTGTGAGCGAAAGCCTCTGCCCCAAATACTCGATCTCGCCTGTCTTTATCACCGTGCTTCCCGGGTCAGGCCCAAGCGGGTCGGTGATGGGGGAGAGGATGACCGGCATGAGCTGCACAAACCCTTTCCTGTGGAAAAAATCCGTGCAGTAGCGGAGAACCTCTGAAGTGATTTTTGCATGCATGAGTTTTTTGCGGGATTCCATTGAGCATCACCTGCAATCCTTGCGCTTTCACCGATACTTATATTTTATTCCAAAATTCTTGTACTAGCTCCAATATTTAGCAACTATTTTAAGCTTTTATTGTAAAATTTCCAACAATGGAAAAGAAAATCGACGAAACCGACCTGCAGATACTGCAGATGCTCGACAAAAACGCGAAAATGCGGCTGCACATGATGGCAAAAAAGCTGCATATCCCGCCTTCGACTGTGCATCATCGCATCAAGCGGATGGAAGAGGAAGGCATAATCGCGGGCTGGTGCGTGCGCAAGGATTTTGCGAAGCTCGGGCTGGGCGTGAAGGCATACGTGATGGTTTTTGTGGATGTGACCGCGCTAAAGCACATGAAGAGAACACAGAAGGACATTGCCGCGGCGATACGGAAAATAGAAAATGTCGAGAGCGTCGACATAATCACCGGGGATTCCGATTTGCTCGTGTGCGTCCGCTGCAAGGACATTACCGATTTCCAGCACATCTTGCTCGGGAAATTGCAGTCAATTGAAGGGATAACAAAGACGAAGACACTGATGGTCATCGGGGAGGAATAGGGTTGAATCAAGTTGGCTGCAGGAACCGAAATTTCCATATCACGTATGCGATGGCTGCCTCCTTTTACCTAAACGGTCTCGTGTCCCGCCTCAGTTTCATCATCCTGCCCTTGCCAAGCTTCCCAAGCAGGCGTGAGTACACGCTTTCAATCTCGGTGCGGTCCATCGCAGCGCGCAAATCAGCCTCAATGAGTATGGCGGGGTATGCATAGCTTTTGTTTATGCGCGAGAGCGAATAGATGAGGCTTGCAATCTCGTCAAATGACCGCTTGCCTGAGAGGAATTCCACGCGAAGCGGACGGTCATCGCTCATGGGCTTTAGGTAAAAAGTCAATATCTTGTCCGACCATTCGCCCAAGTCCTTTAGCACCTGGTGCTTTGCAGGATCGGATGAGTACCTGAACGTGAAAGTGCGCTCGCCTTCCTCCAGCATGTAATACAAGAAATTCGTGTCAGAGGAATTCCTAAACCCGTCCTCATTGCCAGTGTGCTTTTCTATTATCTCAATAAAGCGCCTGCCCCTGCTGTCCTTTATCACGCCGACAAGGCAGCACTCGTGCTTGGCGCATGCGGCATAGAGCTCCTTGTATCTCTCTACAACGGACATGTATTGCGAGCGCACGGGCGAGTCATCTGCGGGCTTGTCTGCAATGAGGGGCGCAATCGAGCCGTCAAGAAACAGGTAATCGGGCTTGAATTTCTCAATCGCGCCTTTTGCAACCGACAATTCCTGCTCCAATCGAAAGAGTGAGCGATGGTACTGTATGTCGTGGTTGTCCAGCCCGCCTTTCAAATCCGCCTTCGTATCCGGAATTGCCCGCGGGAAATACGCATGCGACTTTATCTTGGTGTTCTCATACTCAAACATCACTGCCACTGCCCTTCCCAGCAGCAAATCAAAGGCATGGAATTCCTGCGCAGTAATCCCGCCATCAACCGCAGCCACCTTGCAATTTACCTGGATTTTCTCCACTTTCCGAATAAGCTCTTTCTCAAATGCCGCGCCAAAATCTATTTTGCCGGAGTTGAAGCGCATGCGCTTTGCAAGTTCGCTCCTTACTTCTTCCATTTTGGCGAGCTGCGAGGCAATGCGGTCGATTTCCTCGAACATAGGAAACCATAATGCATGGCAAAGAAGAAAAAGAGAAGAGAAAGAAGGAGAAACTTCGAGCATCGAGACTGGAAAAAGCAACATGGCGCCGCATTTCTAATCATTCCACCGTCTGTCTTATATTCCTCTTCTTCGCGCACTCTTCCGGTGCTAATTATGGGCATTCTCGACTGGGCGAAGAAAATCAAATCATCCGCAATAAAGCAAGTGATAGTGGTTCGCTCTGACCTGAATTTGGGCAAGGGCAAGCTTGCAGGCCAGGTGGCGCACGCGTCAGTCGCAGGTTACCGGAAATCAAAGCGCGAGCAGCCGGAAATGGCAGAGAAATGGGAAGAGGAAGGCGAGAAGAAAGTCGTGGTCAAGATAACGGGCGAGAAAGAGCTAATGCTTCTTTTCCAGGAAATGAAAGACGCTGGCATTCCGGTTTCGGTGATACGGGACGCCGGCCTCACACAAATCGAGCCGGGCACAACAACGTGTTTTGCAGCAGGGCCTTACCTTGAAGCAGAGCTTGACAAATACACAAAGCAGCTCAAGCTTCTCTGACCGCCAGCCCATCAAGCCCCCACAGCAAAAGCCTATAAATCACGTCTCTGTATTGCAAGCGGGAAGAAGAGGGCAACAACTGCGGGCTAACTCCCGTATGTTGCCAACTGGCGTTAGGCGGGTGCGCTCCTCCGTGGGCAGACGCTCATGGCTTCCGCGCACCCGCAGTTGTTGGTGAGTCTCATGAAGAATATCATGTGGTTTAATGAAATCACGAAGGCAAGCATTCCAGAAGCAGGGGGCAAGGGCGCAAACTTAGGCGAGATGAGCCGCGCAGGCTTTCCCATCCCGCCGGGCTTTGTCGTCACATCTGCCGCGTACTTCTACTTCCTTGAGCAAAATGCAATCGCGCCTTTCATAAAGGACATGACTGAAGACTTGGACGTTGAGGATTCGGACAAGCTCAACAAGGCGTCCGAGACGATCAAGAACAAAATACTTTCCGGGGGAATCCCCTCTGCGTTGCGCAATGAAATAATGTCCGCATACAAGGCGCTTGCGAAAGGCAAGGATGTTTTTGTCGCAGTGCGCTCATCCGCAACCGCGGAGGATTTGCCAGAGGCATCCTTTGCCGGGCAGCAATCCACGTACCTGAACGTGCACGGCGCAGAGAGTGTCGTGCAGGCGGTGAAGGAGTGCTGGGCGTCCCTATTCGAGGCGCGCGCAATCTACTATCGGACAACAAACCATTTCGACCACCTCAAAGTCGGGCTGGCGGCAGTTGTGCAGGAAATGGTGCAGTCCGAGGTTGCAGGCGTCATGTTCACGGTTGACCCGGTTACGCAGGACACTGACAAAATTTCAATCGAGGGCGCATACGGGCTTGGCGAGCTCGTGGTATCCGGCTCGGTCACACCAGACAGCTACATCTACTCAAAGAAGGCAGGCGCAATAGTGCAGAAGGAAATCGTGAAGCAGACTTGGATGATTACAAAAGTGAATGATGAGAACGTGCATGCGAATGTGCCAGAGGACATGCAAGACAAGCAGAAGCTCCCCGATCCGCAGGTCGTCGCGCTTGCAAAAATAGGCAAGAAAATAGAGGAGCACTATGGCAAGCCGCAGGACACCGAATGGGCGTATTCAAGCGGGAAAATGTACATCGTGCAGGCGCGGCCCATCACCACGCTGACAAAGGCTGCGATGGCAACCTCCATTGCAGATATAAAATCCGTTGGAATGGATGATCAGCCGCAAACGCAGGCAATACAGGCAAGGCCGCAGTCAATGCCGCAGGCACAGCCGCAAAAATATTCACAGCCAATGCCACAGCAGCAAAAATATCCTCAGCCAATGCAGCAAGCAGCAAAATCCGAGCAGCAATCGGCGCCCCAGCAGCAAGCCGCATCAATGCAGCAAGCCGGATCGCAGCCGGTTTCGCAAGCATTGCCTTCTTCGCAGCCTTCAGCATCATATTCATCCCAGCAACCATCCGGAGGTGGCAGCATGATCTCGGTTTCAAATGCAAAAATGATATTGCGCGGGCTTGCGGCATCTCCTGGCGTGGGCAGGGGCCCTGTGAAATATATCGCCACTCCAAAGGAAATCAACCAGATGGTGGCAGGCTCAGTGCTTGTAACCGACATGACGACTCCCGACTTCGTCCCGGCAATGAAAAAGTCGGTTGCAATAGTCACAAACACGGGCGGCAGGACTTGCCATGCGGCAATAGTCTCCCGCGAGCTTGGCATCCCATGCATCGTTGGCGCAAAGGGCGCAACTGACATGCTAAAAGATGGCATGGTTATCACGGTTGATGCGGTGCACGGCAATGTGTACGATGGCGAAGTGGACTTGGGCGAAGTTGGCAGGAAGCACGAAGAGACGGTTGCCGCAGTGCAGATTGCAGCGCCCATCACCGGCACAAAAATTTACGTGAATTTGGCAGAAGTCGAGCTTGCGGACAAGGTTGCCGCGCTTCCATGCGACGGCATCGGGCTGCTTCGCGCCGAGTTCATGATAGCCGCGATTGGCGAGCACCCGCGAAAAATCATAAGCGAGGGAAGGCAGCAGGAATTCATCAACAATCTCGCGGACAAGCTGCGCACGTTCGCATCCGCATTCTACCCCCGCCCGGTGGTGTACCGCGCAACTGATTTTAAGACAAACGAGTACCGCAACCTCAAGGGCGGCGAGCAGTACGAGCCGCAGGAATCCAACCCCATGATGGGCTACCGGGGCTGCGCACGCTATATCGCAGAGCCGGACGTTTTCAAGCTCGAGCTTGAGGCGATTAAGAAGGTGCGCGACGAGTTTGGCATGAAAAACCTGTGGCTCATGATTCCATTCGTGCGCCGCATCGGCGAAATCCGCGCGGTAAAGGACATCCTAAAGGAAGTTGGGATTCATCGCACGCGCGACTTTAGGCTCTGGATAATGGTGGAGGTGCCATCCACTGTGTTTCTCATTGATGATTTCTGCAAGGAGGGAATTGATGGCGTGTCAATCGGCAGCAATGATTTGACGCAACTCATACTTGGCATAGACCGGGACAACTCGACCCTTGCAGAAGGGTTTGACGAGCGCAACGCCGCAGTGCTCTCCGCAATAGAAACTGTGGTCCGTGTGTGCAACAAGAACGGAGTAACGTGCTCGCTTTGCGGCCAGGGCCCCTCAGTGTACCCTGACTTTGCGGAAAAGCTCGTGGAATTCGGCGTTACATCAATGTCGGTGAACCCGGATGCTGTTGAGCGCACAAGGCGCATTGTCGCATCTGCCGAGCAGAAAATACTGCTCTCAAGGCTTGCCAAGCTCACCGAGTCCGAGCAGAAAAAGCATGTGGCTGGAAATGATGACTAGGAACAAATCCTTGCCTCTCGCATGTTTATTTACTTCCTCCTGCATATAGCATGCAAATCAACCATAGTGTTTCCCATGAAAATAATGCTGCAATTCCCAGAGGGCCTAAAGCGGAATGCCATAGCGAAAGCAAAAGAGCTTGAGGCAGAGGGGCATATCGTTTTCATCGCATCCGCGCCCTGCTATGGCGCATGCGACATCTGCCTGGATGAGGCGCGCGCTGTCGGCGCGCAAAAGATAATCCATTTCGGGCATGCTGAATTCATGCCAATAAAAAGCGACATTGAAATTGAATACGTGCCTCATTACGAGACAATCCCGGAAGAAAATTTACATGCGACCATGAAAAAAGCAATTGTGGAACTGAAGGATTACAAAAAAGTCGGGCTGGTCACAACCGTGCAGCACATCAAGCAAATAACTGATGTGGAAAAGCTGCTGGTTGCCGCCGGCAAAACAATAATCACTGAAAAGGGAGGCGTGCATGTGCGCCATCAGGGGCAAGTGCTTGGCTGCGATGCTATTTCCGCAGTGCTTGCAGCAAAAGAGGCAGACTGCATCCTGTATTTTGGCGGCGGCAAATTCCACCCTCTTGGCATCCCTGCGCTAAAGCCTGTTCTTGTGGCAGACCCCTATCTCGGCTCTGCCTACTGGATAACGCAAGAGATAGAAAAACTCCGCAAGCGCAGGCAGGGCGCAATACTTATGGCATCAAAGTCAAAGAGATTTGGAATAATTGTAAGCACAAAGGTCGGGCAGTTCAACCTATCTGGCGCAGCGCTTGTGAAAAAGAAACTTGCGGAAAAGGGGCGCGAGGGCTACCTTCTTGTCTCAAATGAAATCCATCCAATTTCTGTCGCAAACTTCAATTCCTTTGATGCGTACATAAACACGGCATGCCCGCGCATCGGCGACGACCATGACGTCTATGACAAGCCGATTGTGGACCTCACGGATTTCAAGCGGCTGCTCGAGCTTATGGTTTAATAATTTGCAAGCGAAAACTGATTTCATGGCAATCCTAGTTGGCCTCACGGGCGAAAACTGCGCGGGAAAGGGCACTGTCGCAGAATACCTGCAAAAGAAGGGCTTCTACTACCTCTCGCTATCCGATGTGATACGCGAATCATTGGCAGACGAGGGCAAGGAAATCACGCGCGAGGCGCTCATTGCCAAAGGCAATTTTATGCGCGCCGAGGATGGTGCGGATGTGCTTGCGAAAAAGACGCTTGCAAAAGTGCAGGCAAGCAAGAATTACGTTATCGATTCCATCCGCAACCCTGCAGAGGCAAAGGCGCTTCTTGCGCGTCCTGAATTCGTGCTTGTCTATGTCACTGCATTGCCCAAACTGCGCTTTGAGCGCATGAAAAAAAGGCGCAGGGAGGGCGACCCGCGCTCTTTTGAGTCCTTCCTTGCAATCGAGGCGCGCGAGATTGACGGCGGCGCAGAGCACAAGCAGCGCCTGCGAGACACTTTTGCCCTTGCCACAAAGAAAATTGTGAACGAGGGCGCATTCCGTGACCTGTATTCCCAGATGGACTCGCTTCTTGCAGACCTCTCATCCGATTTCAAGCCCACCCGCCCATCCTGGGACGAGTATTTCATGGGCATTGCACAAGTTGTTGCAACTAGGAGCAATTGCATCAAGCGACAGGTTGCTGCGGTAATTGTGAAGGAAAAGCGTGTGGTATCGACCGGCTACAATGGCACCCCGCGCGGCGTGAGAAACTGCAACGAGGGCGGCTGCGTGCGGTGCAACGGCTTTGCGGATTCCGGCACCAAGCTTGACGAGTGTGTTTGCTCGCACGGCGAGGAAAATGCCATTGTGCAGGCTGCATATCACGGGATTGCGATAAAGGGCACCACCATATATACCACGTTCTCGCCCTGCCTGACCTGCTCGAAAATGATAACTAACGCAGGCATTGTCGAAGTCGTATACAACGAAGAGTATCCCCTCAATGAAACGGCGGCAAAGCTATTGTCCGAGGCAGGCATAATTTTAAGACAGTATAGGCTGAAACAGCATTAGGCGAAACATGTGGCGTACGCATACAAGGCCGTTTCCAAATTCAATTTCATCGACTCTGTGCACCGGCTGCTTAATGCCCTTAAGAAAAGGCACATGAATGTGGTGGACCACATAAACGTGCGCGACCGGCTCATGCATGACCATTGCGGTGACATCGGCCATTACACCATAATCGGCGCCTGCAACCCGCATGTTGCAAAAGAGGCAATACGCCGCGAGCCTGGCATCGGCGTGCTCATGCCCTGCAACTTCTCAATCTATGAAGTGGGCGGAAAGACGCTTGTTTCATGCGTGCTCACCACAAAGGCTGTGAAGCTCACGAAAAACAAGCCGCTTATGCTTTTTGCAGTCCTCATGGAGCGGAACATGAAAAACGCTGTTGACGAGGCTGCAGGCAAGGCAAACAGGCTTATAGCTAATCAGAAAAATAACCGAACATTTTAGGCAGCAAGAAACGGTTATTGAATGTTTTGCATAGCCGGTATCTTGCCGAGGCTATGCTCATCAC
>JAGVIA010000053.1 GCA_020056305.1 archaeon
CAGAATACAGCCTTTCAAGGGTTTTGTAACCCACATCCATCCCGTTAAGCAGGGAGAACGCTGCAAGCATGGATGCCATGCTCCTGTTGCTGCGGTCAAAAAGCTCTTTCATCAGGATGAGCGTCAGCTTCTGCTTTATGGAAAGCTGGGGCGGCCGGCCAGTGTCCCTGACAACCAAAATGTTCTTTGTCGCCTCATCAATCAGGGGCTCAAGGTTCTTTATTGCGGTTTTTATCCTGTGGACAAGTTGCTGTTCATAGGTCCTCCAGTCCCTTTTCTTCTCAGGGTGTGATTCCTTGTATTGGTCAAGAAGATAGTCGTCTATCTCCCTGAGCCTCTCCTGGATTTCCTTGCTCTGCATCATGGTTCCATTAGGATATCCATAGATATCCCCCTATGAGAAAAATAACCGTATCAAAAGGAAAGATTGCCTTCAGTGATGAAGTCATTGGGTTTATTGAGAAAATCGTGACGCCTTTTGGCAACAGCGCGAAGGTGGACTGCCCAAAAGAATTCATTGGAAAGAAGGCGTATTTGATTATTTGTAAGCGTTAGGGGCTAGTTCTGTCCCACACCAGCAGCAAAGGGCAAATATTAATGCCAGGAGTATCCGCACCGGTGGAAAAATGAATTTAAAAAGCTAGGTCGGAGGGCAGGCTTTAAGGGGCTCTGAGCGAAGAGGCGGGGAGGAATAGAGCTGATGGCGTTGCGTATCACCATTGCCATTCATCCAATCCCAGCAGGAGCCGGGGCCATACTTGAAGTAGCAGCCCAAGTCGCAGGCGCAGTGGCATAACCCGGCAAGATAGCACATCCTGTCTTCGCCTTGTGCCGCGCAGGCGTCATAGCAGTCGTCATGCGTCTCGCAGCCATCATGGGCTCCGCACGAAAGCACGTTGGAGTAAGTGCAAACATAGAAGCATTTCCCCTTGCTGTCTGGCATGCAGATGGTCTTATCCTCCATTTCCTCGCAACTTTTCGGGCAATCCGGCCCGCACGCGCCCCTGCATTTGGACTCGCTGGCGATTGCCGGATCGAGCAGCATTGGAGCCGAAACGCCTGGCCCGCCGCCTATCGGGCATTCGGGCGGAATGGGGGCGCACTCATCCTCATCCGGGGTTGGGGAGACAATGCACAAAGGAGTGTCTTTGAACTCTTCGTATTGGCAGCATTCGATGCCAGAGCATTTGCAATCAGGGGTATTTTCGTACTCTTCATATCTGCAACAGTCTTTGCCCGTGCAGCTGCACAACGGGAAATCCTTGTACTGCTCCAGTTCGCAGCACTCTATGCCGGTGCATTGGCACGAAGGGTCGCCGCTGTACTCTTGGTATATGCAGCAATCTGCGCCCTCGCAGCTGCAGAATGGGCTGTTTTTGTTCTCTTCGAATTGGCAGCAATCAAGCCCTGAGCAGCTGCACAGGGGAGTGTTGCTGTATTCGTCATATTTGCAGCATTCGATGCCTTTGCAGCTGCATAACGGGTGGCCGTTGTATGATGCGTATTTGCAGCAATCCAAGCCTTTGCAGCAGTCAACCGTTTTGCATTCATTGCACCCGGGGTTGTTCTTGAATGCTTCGTATTGGCAGCAATCCAAGCCTTTGCAGCAGCCGCCTTGTTCCCTGGGGATATACTCGCCGCTTATTGTGAAACCTCCGACGCAGGTTGGCTCAGGGACTGTCGGGACTTGCGCGTAGATGACAAGCGAGCCCAGCACCAGCAGCCCCAGGCCCAACAAAAGAAGATGGATGATTTTTGCCATGCATCTGCTACATTTGAACAATATATAATTGTTATGTCAAGCAAGAAAAAAATGCCTTAAAAACAAATATTTGGCTCAGAAGCTACGCCGATAATATGTGGAAGATTGGTGGGTGTTGGTGAAAGGGGAATGGGTAAATGAAGAGCAATTTGGGGGTTAGATCTTGCGTTGGACCCCTGGGCCACCATATTGTTTAATAAGACATAAATGGATAAAAGTAAACTAATATGTACCGGAGTCCCTCTAAACCTCTCAATCCCATACTACAACAGTTTGTCTCGGCAAATTCGATAAGGGGCGCAGCCAACCGCAATGGGATACGGGCTGCAAGGGCATCCGGGTTTTTTGACAGGCATGGGCAGGACATTAATGTGGGCGTTTTGTATGCCGACAGGAACGGCAAGTCGAAACACCCGGATGTTAACGATCCGGGGGATTTTGAGAGCGCCAGCGGCATATGCGATGTGCTCGTTGTTGAAGGGGTATGTGCAAAGCCTGTCAAGTACCGCGGCCCTCAAAGCCTCAAGCCCATATCAGAAAAGTTCAACATTATCTGGATGAATTGTCCGCTTTATGAAGACAGGGGCAATAACGTTTTAGAGCTCGTGAAGCGCCTCAACAGGGAGCATATCCCTTACATCGGCCACACCTCGACCACGTACGGCCTTGCCATCGACAGGATAAAGGGCATGAGACTGCTTGCGAGATTGGGCATCGAGCCTTCAGATTTCAGGGCAATCAACGCATGGGAAACTGCCAGGATAGCTGAAAAAGGCGATCACGAACCGCTTATAGTACGGTCAGCGATTGGGCGCGGAGGCGAGATTGTCATATCCCATGAAGGCGGGCTCACCATAAGCACTCACGAGTCGTTGGTAGTGGAGAAATTATACACCGGGCCGGAATACTTCCTGATAATGGGTACGCCATTTTTTTCCAATGGCAACGGGCGATTTTCATATCATTATGGGGGAAACGCCATGCTTCCGCTCCGGGATTCAAATGCATCCGCAACTGTTCCCATGCTTCAGCTTCTGATTGATGATAAATTAGGAATATTCAAATTGAGAGGGGAGAATGACGGGATTTGGAGGCGAAGAGAGCAGATTGCCAAACGCAGCAGAATAGTGCAGATTCCTAAAGACGAAGCCGATAAAATCATTGCTTTTGCAAAAAAAGTTTACAGGGCATTCGGATGCTCCAACGTCGTAGGAATCGATGTGAGGCTGGAGTCTGAAAATGGCCCGGCCAGGTTCATAGACATGGAGCCGATACTTGATCTTGGCATGCCCACGGAGTTTAAATCCAATCTTGTCTCTGTTGCAACAAGCCAGGTGCATAGGGCATATGCGGACCTTGTTTTGTATATTTTTACAAACGGCATAATACGCATTCTGGATGCGGCAGAGGCAAAGCTGGCACAGAATGGGCAATGATTAGGATTCTGCTTGCACCTTTCCATCCGGCGTGACTGGGCGGAATGGATAGATGAGGGGCAGATTGGGAAGCCATTCCACATTCGCAACAGCCCTCCCTGCCTAATCCACCGTAAAGTTCTGCGGCTTTCCCAACGGCCCGTGCCACCATTTGCGCTCAAACTTCAAGCCCATCGCAGTAAGCTCTTCCCGAAGCTTGCCGTCCTCCACTTGCAGCTCCTCAAGGCGCTTTTTGATTCTCAAGAAATTCCCAAGCTCCGCACCAGTCAGTTTGCGCTTTTGCTCTTCTGCTGCGTCATTTGCCATAAGGATTGTCTCCAAGAAGGATTGCTCGCAATAGACGTAAAAATCAGATCCATTGTCAGGGCGCTTGAAAGTCATTTAAAGCCGCAACGCAGTTATCCTCCCATGAAATACGCGCTTGAGGCTGAAAATCTCGAAAAGGTGTATGGGAAGAAAGTCGTTCTTCACAACTTCTCGCTAAAAGTAAAGAAGGGCAGCATATTCGGGCTGTTAGGACCGAATGGCGCAGGCAAAAGCACCTTCATACGCATTGTCTCAGGCTTGGAAGAGGGGGATGGCGGGACACTTGAGCTTCTTGGGGCAAAGGCAGGAAAGGCAAGCAGGCGCCAGCTTGGCGTGGCGCCACAGGAAAATGCAATCTACCCACTTCTTACATGCATGGAAAACCTGAAATATTTCGGCTCGCTCTACGGAGTTACCGGAAAAACCGCCCGCGAGCGGGCGGAAAGCCTGCTAACGCAGCTTGGACTGAAGGAAAAAAAGGACGTGATTGCCAATTACCTAAGCGGCGGGATGAAGCGGCGGCTCAGCCTTGCCTGCGCGCTTATGCACTTGCCAAAAATCATCATGCTTGACGAGCCTACAACCGGGCTTGACCCTGCGACCCGGATAAAAATGTGGGAGACTGTCCGCAAGGTGGTCCATGACACCAATGCCACCCTCATTCTCACCACGCACTACATGGAAGAGGCGGAGGCGCTTTGCGGCAGGATTGCTTTTGTGAATGCCGGGACAGTGGTGGCAGAGGGCACGCCTGACGAATTGAAAAAGAAGGTGGGCAAGGAAATCGGAAAAATCAGCACCGTGCCGGGGAATGCTGAAAATGTCATCCGCATCATCAAGGGCATGGGCGCAATAGACAACGTCACTGAAACCGAGCACGGCGTGGTGGTGGAGGCAAAGGACATTGCCAAAAGGCTTCCAGAGATTGCAAAAGTCCTGGTGAAACATGGCGAGACTGTTGTTGAGATGTCTGTCTCATCGCCTTCGCTTGAAGACGTGTTCCTGAAGATGACCGGCCTGAAGCTGCGCGAAGTTGCAAAGGCTGAGAATGTGAAGCGGAATTGGAGGGGTGAGAGGGCTTGAGGCTTGAGAGCGAGATTGGCAAGGACGCAAGGCAATTCATGCGCGAAGGGCGCACGCTCATGCTCCTAGTCATAGCTCCGCTTCTGGTTCTCCTTGTAATGGGCAGCATTTTCTCAGGCGACTCCACACTGGTTGGGAAAACCACCATTGGCATATGCGACCTGGACAACAGCAACGCATCTGCATTTTTTGTTCGCGGTATAATGAACAGCAGCGATATCACAAACTATGGCAAGGGCGTTGATTGCCCCTCAAGAATGGAAAAGGACGTGCGCACAGGCAAGCTTGCAGGGGGCTTGGTCATCCCTCGGGGATTCGGGTATGGGATGGAGCATGGCAGCACGCAAAACATCTCCATGCTGCTTGACAACTCGCGCTTCCAGGTCTCCCCCTCAATAGAATCGGCAGTGATTGCAAACATACAGGCAACCAACCAGCGCATCGGGGCGCAATTCATACTTTCGGTGTGGGGGCAATTGGACGCTGCAAACGCAAAGCTTGGGACAATATATGTTTCCCTAAATGAAACGCGCGACCGGGCAAATCAGATGAAGTCGGACCTGAACAAAACTACGGATTCGCTAAACGCCCTCAACATAAGCAGTGTGGAAAACGAGATACAGCTTGCCAACAGCACGATTGCGCAGACAGTAATTGCACTTGATATTGCGGAGAGCAACCTCACAAAGATTGAGTCTGACTTTGTGGACTACCAGGCAACCCTCAAACAGACCGAGGCAGACTTGGTAAGCGTGGATGATACGATAGCAAACATCAGCAACTATGTTGCCGCTGCAAAAGGCACAATGAACTGCACCGACCCATTGTTTTTTGCAACATGCGCCCCGCTTGATTCCCTCAATGCCAGCGTGGACTCTGCGCACCTGTCAGTAGCAAGCCGGCTGGAAAAAGTAAGGAAAGCAGAAATTGACCTTGCTGCTGCAAACCTTACCATACAGGAGTTCAAGGCAAACATTGCAGCCGCAAAAATCGGGGCAAATGAATCAGTCAAGAGCATAAACAACATGCAGGAATTTGTGACCGCACTTGAATTGAACAGGGCGGAATCGCTCAAAACTCTTCTGGAAGTGGACAGGTCCCTTGACGAGCTTGTGGGAAAGACCTATGAGCTTGAGAATATTATCACGGACAGCCGCAGCCAGATAAGCGGCATAACCTCGCGCTCGCCCGACTTTATCATTGCGCCCATGCTTGCAAGGTCCGATTACCTGTTTGGCAAGCGGCCATTCTTTGAGTTCATGCTGCCAAGCGTGCTTCCCCTCATTTTGATGTTTGTCTCGCTCTTCCTGGCATCCACCTCCCTTGTGAAGGAAAAGCACGGGGGGACGCTTGCGCGCGTATATACCTCGCAGGTGAACCGCTTCGAGTATGCAGTAATGAAGGTACTAAGCTACACCATCCTGCTCATACCCGAAGCCATTCTGCTTGCGCTCATTGCATCGGTGTTCTACAACATGTTTCCAATTGCGGACATGCAGACCTGGTTTTACGTGCTGCAGGCACTTGTGCTTCTCATATTGGCATTTGTTTCCCTGGGCGTGCTGATTGCCATATACTCCGAATCCGAAGCCACGGCGTTTCTTGCCTGCCTTGTGATAGGGTTGCCTCTCCTTTTCCTAAGCGGTCTTTTGTTCCCGTTTGAGTTCATGCCGCCTCTGGTTGCAGCATTTGGATTGAGCTCGCCGCTCACGCAGGCGATTGTGAGCATGCAGGCAACGCTTCTTTATCACTCATCGCAGGTGGCAAGCTCTGGTGTGCTGCTGCTCTATACTGCGGTGTTTACGCTTCTTGCAGGGCTGTCATTGAAAAAGTAGGGGAGAATATCTGAATAAGCGTTCACGGCAGTGCGGGGTTTGATTTTCCGCACACATTTATATATTATAAACGACTAATTCATATCGTGGAAAGCCCAGCTGAAAAAATAATCCTCATCTCTCCTGCGCACAATGAGGAGCGGACAATAGGGCGCCTGTCGTATGATGCGCGCATCCTTGTAGATAAAGGCACTGCCCATGATTTCGTTGTAATTGATGATCACTCCACTGACGCCACAGCCAAGGTTGCGGCAAAATTTGGCGCAAAAGTCATACCGCAAGCAATACGGCTTCCCTATGATAATGAGAACGAAACCCACCCTGGCAAGGGCCGTGCTTTTTTGCAGGGGCTTCTCTATTGCAGGGAGCAGAAGGCAACCATAATGGTGATGGTGGATGCGGACCTTTTGGGGCGCCTTTTGCCAGAGCATATCGAAAACATGTTGCGCACCCTTGGACCTGATCTCTCGATGGCAGTCCATAAATGCACGGAAGGGCACATAGATGGCATAGAAAATATCATACCCTCCTTCAATCCGCTAATGTCCGGGCAGCGCGCAATCCGCATGAACGCGCTAAACTTCCTATTCCAGAGAGATGGGAGCCTTTCCTCTTCGGGCCCCGCACTTCGCTTCTTTAAAATATGCGAGGGTTATGGGCTTGAAACGGCGCTCAATTATCGGATAGGCAATGTGGATAATTGGGGGTTGAGCCGCAACCCCAGGATGGCAATCGCCCCAAACCCGCCCTCTGGCCTTAATTTTAAACCTCCTTTAAGGAAAGGGGAAACGCAGCAGGTAAATAATGTTGTTAGAACGCACGTTTCCATAGCCAAACGGGTTGAAAGGTTAAGATGATTCCTGCGCGCTAAATCCGTGCGCGAAGCGCACGTTCCCGCCTTCAGGCGGGGGATACAGCGCGCACATTCTTCTTTTTCATC
>JAGVIA010000072.1 GCA_020056305.1 archaeon
GATGAAAAAGAAGAATGTGCGCGCTGTATCCCCCGCCTGAAGGCGGGAACGTGCGCTTCGCGCACGGATTTAGCGCGCAGGAATCATCTTAAATCGATGGAGGCGGGCACGATTGGCAGTTGCGGGGGTTGTAAGGAGCGAGCCTGCAGAAAAGAAACCCAAAAGTGCCAAAGAACCGGAAGAAAAACAGATTTCTGCGCGCTATGCGGTCGGCGGCATCAGGCATTTGCTCAGGAAGACCAATTGGAGCGGCTTGGATGCGACTGAAAAGAACGGGTTCGAAATTCATCGTGATGCATCCAGCGGATATTGTGATTCTCCTCTCAAGCGCCGCTTGTATAAGCTGGCAGTAAAACTTGACAATCTCCCAAGCTATATGGAGCTTGGGCAAAATGCGCTCATGATAATGGCGATATATGGCAATAATGCGAGTGCAGCAGGCAGGCTTACGGGTGAGCGGGCTGTGAAAGAAGTCCTCAGGCACGGGAACGCTGAATGCGCACTGGCTGCGCTCAATAATTGGGCGAAAATTAACGAGCTGGGCGCATTGCAGACATTGGAGTTCGTGGCAACAAATCAAGTGAATAACGAGATTGATGTGAATTCCTATATCGTCCAGCTGAATAAGGGGGAATTGAAGCAGTGCATAAGCACCGAAGCAGATACTTGGATCGGAAGAAGAATCCCTGTCCTTGCAACAAGCAGGCTGATGGACGCGATACTGGCAGACGGCAAGGGCGGGAGGCTCTCAGAAGAGGAATTCGATGCCCTTGTATTGGGGTGCAAATGCACGGCGTCTTTCAACTTTGGCAGCCCGCTACGTGAATTAATTGCAAAGATCGAAAAACTGCCCAATGCTGTGGATGCGCTGCTTCTCTTGGACAGCACCCCGCGAGGCTGTGATCCGGATAGCAATAGTCATCTTGCAGGCGCGATAGCCAGTATGACTGGGAGCTTGGACGTGCAGGAAGCCATTTTTCTCATAAAAAAAGTAAACGATTTGAAGAGTTCCGTGCTTAAGGCACGCCTGATGGAAAGGCAGGGGGCTTTGCAAATCGGTGGCAGCATAGCAGTGAGCGAAGTGGCTCCTAAAGCCGATATCGAAACGCATTAGACTGGGCACAACGCGGAATAGGGCAAGGGGGATTTTCTTTTTGCACCGGCAGCCAGCTTTGGCAAACTAGATAAATACCATAAGCCAAAATATTCCCGTGGATTCCTTCAAGTTATACTCTGATTTCGCGCCCGCAGGCGACCAGCCACAGGCAATTGCAAAGCTTGTGTCCGGGGTGGAGAAAGGCAGCCTGCAGACTCTCCTTGGCGTCACAGGCTCTGGCAAGACATACACAATCGCAAACGTGATTGAGAAGACCAACCGCACCACGCTCGTTATTTCGCACAACAAGACGCTTGCCGCGCAGCTCTACTCCGAATTCAAGAACTTCTTCCCGAAAAACAAGGTGGGCTATTTCGTTTCCTACTATGACTACTACCAGCCCGAATCCTACATCCCTCAAACAGATACCTACATAGAGAAGGACGCGCAGGTGAATGAGAAAATAGAAAGAATGCGCCTTGCCGCGACCGCGGACCTGATGACTCCGGGCCCAAGCATAATAATTGCCACAGTCTCCTGCATCTACGGGCTTGGCTCCCCGCAGGAGTGGAGCGATATGGCGTTCACCATTGCGCCCGGGATGAAAATAGCGCGCTCTGCCATGCTTGCAAAATTTGTTTCCATGCAATATGAACGAAACGACATTGAGCTTTCGCCCGGCACATTCCGCGCAAAAGGGGACACAATTGAAGTAATACCGGGATATTCACAGGAGATAATACGCATATCGCTGGATGGGGATGATGTTGGGGGCGTTTCCATCCATCATCCGCAGACTCTCGAACTGGTTGAGAAGCCGCCCGTAGTGCGCATATTTCCCGCCCGCCATTACGTGATTCCCGAAAGCAAAAAGGAGCGCGCGCTAAAGGACATCCGCATCGAATTGGAGCAGCGCCTGCCCGAGCTTGACGATTTGGCAGCGCATCGCCTAAAAACGCGCACAAAATACGATTTGGAAATGATTGAGGAGCTGGGCTTTTGCAACGGCATTGAGAATTACTCGCGGCACTTTGATGGACGCGCGCCAGGGCAGCCGCCTTATTCGCTCATGGATTTCCTTCCAAAGGACGCGCTCATTGTAATTGACGAGTCGCACGTTGCCATACCGCAACTGCATGGCATGTATCACGGGGACAGGACAAGAAAGAAGAATTTGATTGATTATGGGTTCAGGCTGCCTTCCGCATTCGACAATAGGCCATTGCAGTTTGAAGAATTCGAGAAACATCTCAAGAATGCCATTTTTGTCTCTGCAACCCCTGCCGATTACGAGCGCGGGATTTCGCAGCAGATTGTGGAGCAGCTAGTGCGCCCCACCGGGCTTGTAGACCCACAGATATCCATACGAAAGAGCGAGGGGCAGATAAAAGATTTGATTGCCGAAGTGAAGGCAAGGGCGGAAAAGAATGAGCGCGTGCTCGTCACCACTCTCACAAAGCGCATGGCAGAGGATTTGACCGAATTCCTTGCAAACGAGCAGATACGCGTGCGCTATCTGCATTCAGAAATAGAAACGCTCCAGCGCACCGAGCTAATCCGCCAGCTGCGGCTTGGCGAATTCGACTGCCTTGTAGGCATCAATCTCTTGCGCGAAGGGCTTGACATCCCGGAAGTCTCCCTTGTCGCAATACTTGATGCGGACAAGGAGGGCTTTTTGCGAAACGGCACATCGCTCATACAGACAATCGGGCGGGCGTCGCGGAATGCAAATGGCACAGTCATACTCTATGCGGACAGGATGACTGACGGGATGAAGTTTGCAATCTCGGAAACCGAGCGCAGGCGGCAGGTGCAGCTTGCGTTCAACGCCGCGCACGGCATCACTCCCAGGACTATAAAAAAGGCGATTGGCGAGCGCGTTGTGGAATTGCGGGACAAGCATCACATTGCAAATGCGGACTTAAACAGGATTGCAATCGAGCTTGAGGCAAAGATGCGCAAATCCGCAGAGGCGCTTGATTTCGAGGATGCGATTGCGTTTCGCGAGCAGCTAAATGACATAAGGCGCACCATGGCTGAAAAAGATATGGAAAAAGAAAGAAAAAAGAAGAAATGAGCGCGAAAGGCGGCTGAAATAGCGCGAAGAAGAAATAATCTCCTATTTCACAATCCGGTTGCCTGTGCTTGGAATGATTTCCTTTATCGGCGGCTTTTCCAACACATTGAAATTCTTGAGCCTTATGCGCGGATGGCTCTCAATAACCGCATACTGCACCTTGCCGGCTGGCGTGTTCTTGTACGCCGGGTTCGATGATATTACTGACACGCTGTGGTAGCCGGGCTGCCCCATGCTCATTATCGCCCTTCCATCTGTGAATTGCGCATCGCCGCTCTGCACAGAAATCGGCTCGCCGCTCTTCGTTGTGCCGCGTATGTAAACAGTTTGGCTCTGCGTGAAAACCTTCTTCGGGTATTCGCACGCCTCATCGGCGCACGTCATAAAGCGCGTCTCAAGCACGGGGAGCGTGTTTATGGTGAAAGTTGTGCTTGCCCTGATGTCGGTTGGCTCACCGTTCTCTGTCACCACCACCGAGCCTACGCAGTTCCCCGGCTTTGTGCGCTCGCCCACCGCAAAGTCCGAATATCTTGCGCTGTGCGCCTCCCCCGCAATAAGGCTCACCGTTTCCTCCCTGATAGGCGCAACTATGTTTCCCTCGCAAACAATGGAGGGCATGAACGAAACCCTGCCGCCGGCTGGCGGCAATATTGAATAGTCAAAATAGACCATCTCACCATCGCCAAAGCCGGCAGGTGCCGTAACCGACACCTGCAAATCAGAAGGAATCGCAAAGGCAACGCTGCACAAAAGCAATAACATGCCGCCAAGCAATGCAAACAATGTTTTTTCCATATCAATCATCCCATCCCGCTAGCCTTGCGGTATCCCATTCTCTGTCTCCTGCGCCGGATTGGCGTTGCACCCGTTGTCCGGCGCGCTTATTCCCGCGCCATCCCAGTCATAATAGCCGTCCCCATCATTGTCAAGATTGTCATCGCACACTGCCGCCTCGTTCCCGCGCGGGTTTTGCGCGCATCCGGGGTCGGGCGCATACGGGTCAAGCGCGCGGTATACTCCGTCCCAATCCGCATCGCCGTCATTGTCATTGTCAATGCTGTCGTCGCACACGGTCCCCTCGAGGCTATCTGTTGGAAGCAGGCATGCCGGGTCCCCGCCATGCGAGGCCTGGTCAATGTCCCCGTCTTCATCATTGTCCAATCCATCATCGCACTGCGGCCCCTCAAGATTGTCCCATCCATGCAGGCATGCACGGTCAGGCTCTGCCAGCCTGTTGGTGTGCCCCCAGGAATGCCCGCCATCCCAGTCTATCGTGTTGTCATTGTCATTGTTGATGTTGTCATCGCACTGTGTGCCTTCAAGATTGTCATACGGGTGCTTGCATGCGCCATCTTCCCACCAGCCCGCGCTGCCCTCCCCATCCCAGTCTATGTCCTCGTCATTGTCATTGTCCAGCCCGTCATCGCACTGCGGCCCTTCCACGCTTCCGAAATAGAACGTGCCATTGCCGTCCTGCCATGCGCATGCCGGGTCGGCAAGGTCAATATCGCCATCATCATCATTGTCAATTCCATCAACGCACTCGCCTGTCGGGCCTGCCTCCCCACTTGCGCATGCCGCCATCTGGCACTGCAGGTCTTGCAAATCCGCAAATCCATCCGCATCATTGTCAATGCCGTCGTTGCATTCAGGCTCAGGAAGCTCGCTTGGATACAGCGGGTTTATGCAGCTGCACTCGTTCTCATCAATTTTCCCATCATTGTCATTGTCAATCCTGTCGTTGCACTCGCCTGTCATGCTGTCAGCAGCCACCTTCCGGTAAACAAGGGCAGGGTCGCCAAGCGTTGTGGTGAACTGCTGTACGATGCCCATGTACTCCCCAAGCTCGCCAACGTTGTTGCGGTTGTGCGGGCCCCTCTGCGTGAATATTTTCGCCTCCCTGCCATACAAGCTGCTCCAGAAAGATGTGCCGACTGTCCCGTAATATGCCATGGAGCCCTTGCGCAGGAAATTTATGCCAAACATTTCCTCCTTGCCATGCCAGAATGCCGAAGTTGAGCATGCGCCTGCTATCGCAACCGGCAGCTGCATGTATGGAATCTGCGGGGTCATCAGCGCATCAGACCATGCGGTTGGCGAGCCGTGGCCCATAAACCCCACAAACTGCCTGTCCAACAGGTATGCCATGTCCTCTTCGCTAAAGCCATGAGGGTCGGTGCGCTCGCAGCCTATTTCCACATTCCCGGAGCAGGCAGACGAATAGTCCAATGTGCGCAAATAGTCCCGGTCCTCAAGCGCATACTGCGCAGGCAAATCCCCGTAGGCATAGGTGCCGATGTGGAACGAGCTGTATTCGTTCTGCTCGTACATCCTCTCCATGAGCCTGTCATAGAATAAGTCCCTTGCAATGTACGAGCTTGCGTCAGATACTGACACGCCGTAAATCCTGCCCCAGTCCAATTTCCAGAGCGGGAACCTGTACGATGCAAAAGGCGAGAACGGGTAGGGGCGGATTGCATATTCGGCATCCCTCGCATCCCTAAAGCCAGAGCCCCATCGCGCACTGTATGTGGAATCCGGAATCGCTATCGGGCTTGCAACAACAGTCATGTATTTTGCGCTGTTGTTGAACATGGATTCCATTGCCTGATAAACAGTCTGCTTGGTGCTCTGGAGGTTTTCATTTATCTCCGCGCTTGGCGCATCCGGCACATCCGGGCTGATTGTCGCATTTGTGAATACCAAAAGCTCGTGCCTGCCTGCGGCAAGGAACGGCGCGGCAAGGCTGTTTTTCTTGAAAAAGTCCGTAATGGCAGCGCCGCATTTTTCAGTGTAAAACTCGCCCCGCAGCCCCACGCTTCCAAGGTCAAGGCCGTTCACCAAGAGCAGCTTGTCAGCCCCCGTAGTGTTCACGTATTTGCTCTGAAGCGCCTCAAGGGAATACTGCGTGCAGGATGCTGCGCCCGGCGGGCAGGGCACATCGCCCACGCGCACCACGTTCCTGTTTGAAAATATCCCTTCAGGGAAATCCTGGCTGTTGACCACAAGCGGCGCGTTTATCAGGCTGGCATACGTGGATGCCATAAGCGTCTTTTCATAATCAGCCTCAGAATACACTATTGTGTTTATCCTCTGCCAGTAATTCGGGTAATCCGACGGGTCAATGCGCTCAATCTGGTTCTCATTGAGCCCGGCGCCCATCGGCTGCGCCGCCACCAGCAAATCGTCAAATGTGACCGGCGTGTTTCCGACAAGAGTCACCCTGTCCGGCCCGTACAGCTGCAAAAAGTGTATGGTGGAATCCGCATCAAACCTCTCAGTCACCACGTCGTTTTGGTTGAAGGCGCGCAAGTCTATCATGCACTTCCATTCCGGCTGGGCGCCAAGCGGGTCTGAAAGATTTATTTTCAGGTACCTCATCTGCGTTGGGCTTATGAAATACTGGTTCCATTGCCAGCCAGACCCAAACTGCCCTGCCATAAGCTGCGAATATGAAACATCATCCTGCGAATATGTCGCATTGAAACGGTACTCCATGCAGGAAATCATCCTAAGCTCGTCAATCGTGCGAGCCTGCCCAAAATCAATGGTAATCGAATCGTTATCCATCCTTCCGTTTGTCCACTTTGTCGCAACGCTCCCATCAATAACCCAGTTCACGTCATCGCCCGGGGCTGTCGAAGTCGCGGTAATGCTTGCGCCATTGATTTGCGAGGCATAGTTTCTTGGCAGGCTGCCTGCTTCAGTATATAGTATAAGTGTCGGGTACTTCCTGATTACGCCGCCCCATGTCCAGGTGGTGACTGGCACAAGCCCTGCCACGTCCTCCCAGCTATCGTCCGTTATTATGAAAACATTGCGCGGCGAATATAGGCTCATTCTCCTTATCTCCGCAGGAAGAGGCGGCTGGCACGCATCCGGATTAAGGAGAGTCGGCTTGCAAACAGCCGGGTCTGGAATTGCCTGCCCGGATATTGATGCCGCATCATCCGGCATTGCGGAGAAAACAAGCGGTGATGAGAATATGCAAACGAGAAAAAGAACGATGATGAATTTGGCGAAAGCGTTCGCTTTCTCATCTCCCACGGCAGTTTATGGGCATTCACTGATATATAAAGCTTTCCGCGAATCTATATATCCTACAATAACTAGATAAATTGAGTATTTTGGGTTAAAGTGGGGGTAGATGAAGATTTCCAATTTCAGAGCGATGGTAATTGCTACTGGTGTCTTGATACTAGGCACTGCAGTTGCTGCCGCTGGCGCAGAAAATGGAATCGGAAGATTTGGCACAGCAAACCAAAGAGGCAGAACCGTTGCAGCTGCCCCAAAGAGCAACGTTCCACCCGCACTTTTGCGCGAAGCAGTGAAAAGCGAGCAAATCATCATCGCAAATCCGCTTGCAGAACGCAGAGGCGGTCGTTCTTCCCTTGATGACTTTTTCCTAAACAACCACGATGTTGACACCGTGGTTTCAGTGGTGCATGACAGCCTTCAGCAGCTCCATTTCCGGCGCGGGTCCTGGAACATCTTCAACCCGTTCAACGGCGACACGTTCCACATCGATTTCATAACCCGCATATATTCTGACTCAACGCACATCTTCCGCCACGAGGTCGAGGTGCTTGCACCACTTGGCTGCGAGCTTGACCCTGCAAGCCCAATCTATAACGACAGATTGCGCCAGGCAGTGACTGCGCAGGCAATCCCGCCGAATTTCGGCAGCTGCGGCATAACGCTTGTGCCAGCAACCAACAGCCTAAACCTCGACAGCCTTGTGTGGCAGGTTATCTTCCCGAACATGAACCCGCTTTCCGCAGGCATGCCTCATGCCGTTGTGCCATCCGGTTTTGCGCTTGGGCAGAATTTCCCCAACCCGTTCAACTCCGGAACCACCATCCCGTTCAAGGTGCCAAGGCACGCGCACGTGTCAATAACCGTGCATGACGTGGCCGGCAGGCTTGTCAGCACGCTTGCCGAAGGCGAATTTGAGGCTGGGCAGCATGCATTGCTCTGGAATCCGGAAAACCTCCCAAGCGGCACTTATTTTGCAAGCATGCGCGAAATCAGTGGCGATGCGCACAGCGCAATCCAGCTGAAACTTGTAAAATAGGCATCGCCTGCCTCCATTGTGCGCATTTGCCGGCAGCATGCCTGAAATACTAATTTAAACTGCGCTTCCCTCTATTATATTACGGCGTTTTAGATGCAGGACAAATTAATCATTAGGGGAGCAAGGGAGAACAATCTCAAGAACGTGTCCCTAGAGATACCGAGGGGCACGCTCACGGTAATAACTGGATTGTCTGGCAGCGGCAAAAGCTCCCTTGCATTCAACACCATTTATGCGGAGGGGCAGCGCCGCTACGTGGAATCCCTCTCAGCATACGCTCGCCAATTCCTCGGGCTCATGCACAAGCCCGATGTGGATTCCATAGAAGGCCTCTCGCCTGCGATTTCAATAGAGCAAAAAACCACAAGCAAAAATCCCCGTTCCACTGTCGGCACTGTAACTGAAATTTACGACTACCTCCGCCTTCTCTATGCGCGCGTCGGCATTCCCCACTGCCCCAAATGCGGAAAGAAAATAGCAAGCCAGACATCCGAGAGCATATTGCAGACTATTTTGGCGCAGGTGGCAGGCAAGAAGCTTGCAATCCTCTCCCCGGTTGTCCGCGGCAAGAAGGGCACGTACGAAAAAATGTTCGACGACCTGAAGAAAAAAGGTTTCTCTCGCGTGCGCGTGAATGGGGACATAATTGAGCTGGAAGGCTACAAGCCCGCACTTGACAAGCAAAAGAAGCACAATATCGAAATCATCGTGGACAGGATAATGGTGAAAGGAGAAGAGCGCTCGCGCATATTTGACGCGATAAAAATGGCATTGCGCGAAAGCGAAGACGGCGCGCTTCTCGCGCAATTTGAGGGAAAGGAGCTTCTTTTTTCGCAAAAAAATGCATGCCCTGACTGCGGCATTTCGCTTGGGGATTTGCAGCCGCGCATGTTCTCATTCAACTCGCCTTTTGGCGCATGCACACAATGCCACGGGCTTGGCATCATCATGGAATTCGACCCGGAGCTTGTCATCCCTGACAGGAAGAAAAGCATACTGGAGGGCGCAATCGCGCCTTGGAACACGATGATGATTGGCGGCTATTACACTCAGCAGCTCAAATTTGTCGGAAAAAAATATGGCTTTGACCTCACCACGCCAATTGAGAAAATGAGCAAGAAGCAGCTGGATGCGATACTGCGCGGTGTTGATGAGAAAATGGCAATGACATTCGAGTCGCGCAGCAGCGAATCATACTGGAAGGGCGAGAGCAAATTTGAAGGGGTCATTCCGAACCTTGAGCGCCTCTACAAGCAGACAGAATCAGAGTGGCGCAAGGAAGAAATCGCGAAATTCATGCGCGAGCGCCCGTGCGAGGCATGCGGAGGGCAGCGGCTCAAGCCAGAATCCCTTGCAGTAAAGATAGAGGGCAAGAGCATCACCGGCTCCACGCGCCTCTCCATAGATTCCGCATACGGGTTTTTCACAAGCCTCAAGCTCTCAAAGACTGAGGAGCAAATAGCAAAGCAAATCCTCAAGGAGATAAAGAGCCGCCTGGAATTCCTGCTCAATGTGGGGCTTGGCTACCTGACACTCGACCGCATCTCCGGCACTCTTTCCGGCGGCGAGGCGCAGCGCATCCGGCTTGCGACGCAAATCGGCTCGAATCTCACCGGCGTGCTCTACGTGCTGGATGAGCCAAGCATCGGGCTGCACCAGCGCGACAACAGGAAGCTCATAAACACGCTCAAGGATTTGCGCGACCTTGGCAACACCCTCATTGTTGTCGAGCATGATGAAGAGACGATGCGCAATTCCGATTTCATGATTGACATGGGCCCGGGAGCAGGCATCCACGGCGGGCAGATTGTTGCAATTGGCGAGCCCCAGGACATCATCAATAGCAAATCCTCCATAACTGGCGCATATCTGCGCGGGGAGAAAAAAATCGCAACGCCGGAAAAGAGGAGGAAGGCAAATGGCAATTTGATTGTTCGGGGCGCAAAGGAGAACAATCTCAAAAACATCGATGTGCGCCTGCCGCTTGGCGTCATGTGCTGCATCACGGGTGTTTCAGGCTCTGGCAAGAGCACTCTTGTGAATGAAATACTCTACAAGGCGCTCATGCAAAAACTTTACAATTCCCGTGAAGCAGCCGGTGCGCATAAGGGCATTGACGGCTTGGAGCAAATCGACAAGGTAATTTGCATAGACCAGTCCCCAATTGGCAGGACGCCGCGTTCCAATCCCGCCACGTACAT
Organism: archaeon; assembly: GCA_020056305.1. Taxonomy (GTDB): domain Archaea; phylum Micrarchaeota; class Micrarchaeia; order Anstonellales; family Anstonellaceae; genus JAGVIA01. The sequence goes on from JAGVIA010000072.1 coordinate 10,449, forward strand.
CGGCGCATTCACCCCGATACGCGACCTCTTTGCGCAGGTGCCTGAATCGCGCGCCAAGGGCTTTGACGCAGGGCAATTCTCTTTTAACGTGCAGAAAGGCAGGTGCCAGAAATGCGAGGGCGATGGCGTGCTCAAAATAGAGATGCACTTCCTGCCGGATGTGTATGTGCCATGCGAGGAATGCGAAGGCAAGCGCTATGACAACGAGACGCTTTCCATAAAGTTCAAGGGCAAGAATGTTTCCGATGTTCTCAACATGAGCGTGGAGGAGGCGCTGCCATTTTTTGAGAACATCCCGTCAATACAGAACAAGCTCTCCACAATAAATGACGTGGGGCTTGGCTACATAAAGCTCGGGCAGGCGGCGACAACATTGTCCGGCGGGGAAGCGCAGCGCGTGAAGTTGGCAGCGGAATTGAGCAAACGGGGAACTGGAAAAACATTCTACATATTGGACGAGCCTACAACGGGCTTGCATTTTGCAGATGTGAGCAGGTTGCTGGATGTGCTGCAAAGGCTTGTGGAGAAAGGGAACACTGTCCTTGTAATCGAGCACAACCTTGACGTGATAAAAACGGCTGATTACATAGTTGATTTGGGGCCCGAGGGCGGCGATGACGGCGGCGAAATTGTTGCAGAGGGCACGCCGGAAGAAATCGCAAGGAACAAGAAGAGCTATACGGGAGAGTATCTCAAGAAAGTGCTCTGAATTATTTTGTATAGTGCCACGCTTATTTCAAGAGCAGCATCTTTTTCGTTTCAATGACTTCGCCTGTGCTAAGTTGATAGAAATAGACGCCGCCAGCCAAGCCGGCTCCGCCAAAATTGGCTGTGTGGAGACCTGCCTCCAGACGTTCGTTTACTAGCGTTGCCACTTCCTGCCCAAGAACGTTGGATACGGTCAGGATTACGAATCCTGGCTTTCCAAGCTCGAATCGTATGCTTGTGCCGCTGTTGAACGGGTTGGGATAGTTCTGCTCCAGCGAAAAAGCAGTTGCAAATATCCGCGGTTTCTCACTTGCCGTATCTGTTGAATCGCATGGAGTTGTGAATCTCATTCCTGCAGAACTAGCCGAGTCCATGTTCGCTGCCATCGGCCAGTAGTCTGGAATCTCGAATACCCTCCCCCCTAGTCCCTCTATAAATGTCCTGCCTTCTTCCGTCATGGGGAGTCTTGAATCGCTAAATGTAACGAGGTTGTATGTGCTATCCATGACACCTTGGTTGTCGCGGCGCCACACTGCCCTGTTTACCATAACATATCCAAAATCGCGGTTGATTTCGGTCACAAAATTGCCGTCAAGGCAGACAAAGAACTCGTTTGCGTTTGCCTCGTCAAGCATGCTTCTGCCCCCCTGTGCATTTCTATTTGAGCCTTCTTCAACAGCCGCCTTTCCTTTACCTCTTTCGGCTGCCATCAATCCTTCCGTAATCGGAAGGAATTTGGCTACGAATGTGACTAGCAAGGCAAGCGTTGCAATTTTTGCAGCAGTTCTAATATTGCGCCATCTGCCAAAACGGTTCCCATTCGGGGCTAGCCATTCTGGCTTGAATGAGTGCGGTTTCCTGTATTCCATGCTCATCCATCCCCGTTTATTGTGCCAATGTTTGCCTGTATCGCTTCTGCGACACCGTTCGGGTCTATTGTGTTATTGCCATTCGCACTTACAGATACTACTCCAATATTTATGTTAGTATTCTTTATGCCCGCTTGGTGCAGGTCTCTTCCGCCACTTGCGCATTCAGGCGGAACATGCTGCGGGTCAGAGCTGAAGCATAGTTGCCTGTATTGGGTCCATGCGATATTTTCAAGCTCGCCTGCCCTGCTCCCAACTCTCACATAATAAAGCCCGTAGGGCGTTGCAAATGTATAATCTGTCTGGCCAAGCGGCAGATTTGTTATCCCCCCTGCGCAGTTTGGAGCCAGATGGCATATCTGCGCGGCATAACCCGAAAGCCCGTAGTAGTCGTCCGCTTCCACCCAAGTGGCGGTTATTCCATCCGTGCCTGCATTTGCTTGGAAGTTAAATGGCGAAGTCAGCTTGCTTACATACCTTCCAGTCCTGTCAAAACTGTGCTGCTGCACTGGCCATGCCCGATTTATCGGTGAGTCTGGCACTCCCAGCCTCCAGAGGTATATTGACTGGCGCGGGACTGTGTTTTGCGCCTCATCCTGCCCGATATTCTGGTTGCTGGTCCAGAGCCTTTGCCTGAAGCCATCTGAGCTGGACAAAAGTTCGAGCAGCCCGTCATTGTCAATATCTACTGCAGATATGCCTGCAGCTTCCACCCGCTCGGTATACTTCGGGAATCCGACAAGCTCTGTCCCCTGAAGGTTCCGCGCGTGAATTGTGCTGAACATTGCGCCGCCAATGCTGGCATTGCCTTCGTACAATATGTCAAGCTGCCCGTTGCCGTCCACGTCAGCAAGAAGCGCGCCGAACGGGCCTTGCGACGCGTCATTCGCCGGCCATCCGCCCATTATCTCATCCCCATTTGAGCGGAAAATATGGATTAGCACAGGGCCGGTTTGTTGCGGTATTTCCTTCACAACTATTTCGGGCTGCCCGTCATTGTCAATGTCCCCGATTGCAGGCTGCCCCTTAAAGTTGCTTCCGGCAAGCCGTTCCCAAACAGGAGTAAGTCCAGGTCCGTACACCCGCAGTGCGCCTGAGGCGATTATCAGCTCGTCCATGCCGTCATTGTTCAGGTCTGCGCTTGCTGGCGAAGCAGCCGGCCGCTCTGAATTGAACTCAACCGACCTGTCCGTCCCATCCAAATCAAAAATGGCTGCAATCCCGCCTGGCTGCTCCAAATTGCACAAATGCTGAGAGTCTCCGGCGTAGGCAATCTCAAGCTCCGGGTCATTGTCAAAATTGCCGACTATCGGGCTTTGCATGTAAGTGTATACATAGCAGAGCTGGTTTAGCGCCCAGCTGTGAATCTCGTTCCCATCCGCATCCGTTACATAGAGGCGCTTTGCGCCCTGCTGCAGCATTATTGAAACAGTCTCTTTCCGCCCGTCGCGGTTCAAATCCGCAGAAACAGAAAATGAATTATACGAGTTTGGAGAGAACGGGCTTTGAGGATAATTGCGTGTCCAGATTTCCGTGCCGTCCAGCTGCTGCGCAACCGCCCTTACCGAACCTGCCGGGGTGTCATCCAGCTTGTTGTACGCAAAATCCTGCGTTCCGTCATTGTTGAAATCGTTTGCCAGAAGCGAGAGCTTGTTCACCTTCCAGTGCGTATCCTGCGGCGAGTTTATGGTCCTCACCTGCCAGTAGGAGCCGGGAGTCAATGGCACTGCGTATGCAACATAAATTGCACTTCCATTCCCAGACTCGTTGTGCCTTGCAAAGCCGACCTCCTTGACAAAATCAGAATCCACATCTTTTACTACTGGCACAAGCGGGTATCCCTCAAAATCATAATTTGAGAATTCCCCATAATTTATCCGGGGTATGCTCACGCGCAGCGGCGTCCCCAACTCCAGCCCGCCGTCCATCCCGACCACTGCGAAAGTATTGTCGTATATGGGCGTGTTCCTGTATCCCATTCGCGCCACTACCCTAAGCTTGTAGAATTGCGAATCAAGAATTTCCGGGGCAGTGAAGGTGAAGGTTGCAAGCTTACCGTTCGTGACTGAGTATTTGCCATCATTTTCGAGTGAAACTCCCTCTGAGCTCCAGTCATCCAAGCCGGCATTTGAATATTCAACTGCGTAGGACACGCCCTCCGGCAGCCCGATGCTCCCCAATATGTCAAGCTCGTTCCTGTAGACATCGCCCGCATACGGGCTTGTGACGCTCAGGATTGGCATTGGCGGGTACTCGCACCAGATGCTGCGGCTCCAGTTATTGTTCAATTCGTCAAACTCTTCGATATCGCCGTTTGCATCCGCAGTCAGATTGAGCAGGAATTCCCCCTCATTGGCGCAGTTCAGCTCTATTTGCGTGTGATTGTGCCGGAGGGGCTGCAGGTTTTGGATTTGGATGTTTGCGGCAACAGTGTCATTCCAGAAAACGCGCGTTGTGGAGGGGGCTGCGGTTTCGCCACTTCCAAGGTTGTAAGTATCGACAATTACGGGGAACGGCACGCCAACATAATGGCCGCCCTCGACACCGGCAGAAACACTTGCCAAAAGATCCGGCTGCGGCTCTGGCGCTACGATTGCGTATATTGTCCGCCTTTCAGTGAACAGTTTGTCCCTTGCGCTGACCTCGAATTCGTAACTGCCGATGTCCAATTCTGTGGGGGTCCAGCTAAACGTGCCGTCCGGCAGGAGAGTTGCGCCTTCCGGAAGCCCGGTCGCATTGAACAAAAGCCCGTCCCCATCCGGGTCTGTTGCAAGGATTGTTTCCACGCTGCTGCCTGCTGCAAGCAGTATTGTCGAGTGCTCGAATATTGGCGGATGGTTGTATTGGAGCGAAATGGACTCCTTGAACATTATGTTGTCAAAGTAATACCACTCGTTCGAGTCCGAGCCGCGGAGGGTGATTTTCGCCTTCTTCGCGCCTGTTGGCGCAATCGCGTCAAGCTCGAATTGCGCAAATCCTGCAGCATTAATATCAGTTATCTCAAGTGTGCTGTCCGATATCTCCGAGCCGTCAGCCGCATACCATGTCAGTGTTGCGTGCGGGGATGTGAGCGGGGTGCTGCTGCCCCGGAGCCGCGCATACCCCGCAAGCGCGTACTCGCGGTTCTGGGTGACGTTGAGGTAATCATCCTGCATGATAAATGCGCCCGGTCCGTTGAGCCCGATTGAGCGGTTGTTGAAAAGCCCGTCATTTGTTTGGTGCACTTTCCCGTCGCAATAAGGTGACACGTTGCTGCAGGCAAAATGGACAAAGCCAGCATCAGACGCAACCCAGCCCGGCGGAGTGCCTGAGCCGTCAGTTTCCCAAGACTCCACAAACGTTGTCATGTAGCGCGGGTTCCAGAAGTAATCCGCTGCGCGCGAGTCCCATGCTGCTGGGAATGTGGCGCCGCCCATGTTGGCCATTGCGATTGTGATGAGCGGGACTTTTCTCTGCTGCGCAGCCATTATCTGCACAAGGTTCGCGGTCATCGAGGGCTTGTTGTACGTGCCCCAGATGTCAAGGGTCGGGGGATAGCCCTTTTCTATGAAATAATTTAGCGAGCGGTAAACGTTTGAAATAAGCTCTGTCCAGTGCATGAGCGCAACGTCTTGCGATAGAAGGTTCTGGCCCGTTGCATCCGCCATCCTGCCATACGGCCCGCCATACTGCAGCTGGTTCTTTTCAATGCCCCCTGTGAAGTACGGGTCGACCATGTCCGAATACATCAGTATTGTTACATTCTCGTCGAAGCTTTTTGCGAACTCGCTTATGTTGTTGACCATGTTCGCCTCAAGCTGCTGCATTGAGGCGCCGGAGTTGATTGAGCGGCTGTCAGTGTAAAGCCCGCGCTGCTCGTCCCCGAGTATGCTGATGAACTCGGGCTTTGTGCCGTTCACCCTGCTCTCGTTCGAATAGTTATAGTATATCCCCTTGAAGCTGTCTATGTAAAAGTCGCTGTGGTACTGGTGCGACTCGTTCATGTCCCATATGCGCGGGTCGCCAAACGGCACCATCTTGTACGTCGCAAGCCCGCTAATCCCGTTGTCAAATACGTAATACGAATTGTAATTCACGAGAACTTCCGCCCCTGGCTCAATGCCCCCGCCGGCAATCCTGTGTATCTCAAAAGGTGTTATCTCAGGCCCGGGATTGGCTGCGTTGAGCTCCCCGTCCGGGTCGAACATCGGAGAGATTGAGCTGAGCAGCCCGTTTGTGATGCTGTAATCCACGCCTTCCTGGTATGTAACCGTTTCATCAAGGTTCGTGACCACTATGTCATGCTGGGGGAAATCCGGCTGGCGCACCACGTTTAGCATCGCACCGTCAAGCCGCCGGATAGTCACATTGTCAATCCATAGCGTGCCCGAAATCCCCCCGGCAACCCTCATGTAAAGCTGTATCCGGTCCGATGCCGGGGTGGTCATAATCAGTATGAAGCCCTTTTTCCAGCCATTCGTGTTGGCGGCATTGAACCAGTGCTGCCGCGCGTCGCCTGTTTCAAAGTTCCCGCCGATTTTCGTGTATGCGAACGCCTGGAAGAAATTCGAAGTGGCAAAATCCTGTGTCTTGTACCAGTAAGTGATTATGTAATGGCTGCTTGGGACAATGTTGCTCGCTGTTGTTATCAGGTCCGGGCTGTAGCCGCTTGCGTCCTGCCCTATGTCAAGCCGCATAGATTTGGAGCCTGACTGGCTTTGCACGGTGTCCACTGACCATGCCATGCTGTTTTGCGGCGGCCTGACTTCCCACCCCTGTGGCGATGGTGGCGAGCCCACCAATGTTTCAAAATCCCCGTCTATATTGGAGGCGGGAAGCACGTTTGCATACGGCACGTTCGCCATTGCAATATCTAATTGGTCAAATGTGAAGCGCTCGTCCTGCGTATAATAATTCTCGTAAAGCTCCAGCCTGCGCGGCATGCTGTCATACTGCCTGTACCAGAGCGCGTGCTTGAACTGCCCGACCCCGGGTATGTTGCTTATGAAGCGCTGCTTGATGAACTGGGCGTATCGAGGATAATATACTCGCGGATATGAATTTTGGCTGTTGTACAAGTACCGCATGTCTGCCGGGTACATCATTGATATGTAATTGTATTTCATCGAGGCAAGCCAGTCGGTCTTGTTGGTTGTATTCTCATACAAAAGAACAGGGTTTACATGCATGCACGCCATGCAGTAGAAATTCGGGTAAGTGTTGCGCCGGGAAAAGTGCGGGAAGTCCAGTATGTCCACCGCATGGATGCTGGTTGTGGAGTTGGGCATCTGCACAAATGAGGTTGCTCCGTAGAACGCCCCCTGCGCTGATTTTGCTGCAATCACGGCCTCGTCGCGCTGCGTGCAGCCCTCGGCAACCGAATCATCTGCGCGAAACACCTTTAGCAAATAGCCTTGCTGCCCAAATTCCTCAAACGTAGGAAGCGACATGCCGCGGCATGCCATGGCATCTGACATTGGGCCCCCTTCCTGCCCTTCCGGAACCGCGCCTATGTATATTATCCTGCTGGACGGGCTTGGGGAGAAGCCAAAGTCTGCAATCTGCATGTCCACTTCGCCGCTTGTGTTTTCCCTTGTCTTGTTGCGCAACCAATCCGCGATGAACGCGTATTCAGGGTCGCTGGTGTTCGTAATGATTATCCAATCAGAATCAAGAGAAATGTCAAAGCCTCGGAAATCCATCTGCCTTGGCAGCGGCACTATGTATCCCGGGGAATATGTTGAAGATTGCGCCTCGCGCGCTGCCATGCAGACCGCATTCTCTACCGGGCGCACGTGTACAATTCCGCATGGGTTCTGGTCAGTGCAAGTAAGCTGCCCCCCTCCGTCCGCGCATTCCCCTATTCCCTCGCATGACCAATCCGCGCTGCAGCTCTGGGCAAAAGAAAATGAGAGTAAAATTAGGATTGAAAGGGCTATTTTGCAGGCTGGCAGGTTTCTGGCAAAGAGATTATGCTGTGTTTGTGCAAAACTCATTAGGCATGCGCCTGATTTAGTGTGCTCCCGTAGCTTATCCGTTATAGGTTGTATATAAACTATAGGTTGTATATAAACATTAGTTTCTAAATTCTTGATGGCAGGCGGTATAAAAACATTCCAGAAGCCTGCCAATCCTAATAAAATCAGATTTGCATACATCTGCCAATGTTCGACATTTCTTCCATCCGCATTCCCGATTCGCCCGGCTGCTACTTGATGAAAGACAGTTCAGGCAAAATAATTTACGTCGGGAAGGCAAAAAATCTCAAGAGCAGGGTTGCAAGCTACTTCTCCAAATCATCCGACTTGAATGACAAAACACGCATGCTCGTCTCAGAAATCGCCAGCATCGATTTCGTAATCACCGACAACGAGGCAGAGGCGCTCGTGCTGGAAAGCAACCTCGTCAAGGAGCACTACCCCAAATATAACATCGACCTCAAGGACAATGAGAAATTCACCTACATCCGTATCACCAACGAGCCTTTCCCGCGCATGCTCCTTGAGCGAAAGGGCCGCGGCAAGCGCGCGCGCAAGCCCGGCAGGCTTTTTGGCCCCTTCACCTCCGGCTCTGCAAACGTGCTTGTCGCAACCACACTGCGCAAGGCGTTCAAGATGCGAATCTGCAAGGTGCTCCCGAAAAGAAAATGCCTGCAATATGACTTGGGCTTCTGCTCCGCACCCTGCATAGGCAAGATAAGCGAAGATGAATATGCCAAAAGCGCAAGGGAGCTTTCCGAAGTGCTCTCCGGCAGGCAGCCACTTGGCCGCGTTCTTGCCGAAATGGAAAAGGAGATGAAAAACGCCTCTTCCTCAACCAATTTCGAGCGTGCAATGCAGCTGCGCGACAGCATCTCAAAGCTCGAAGGGCTCCAGATCCGCCAGAAAATGGAGTTGTCAGATTTGGCAGATGAGGATTTCATCGCGATGCACGAGGAGAACGGCAGGGCGCTTGTGCAGATATTCAAAGTGGTGCGCGGAGTTGTGCGCGACAGGAAAAAATATGAATTTTCAATTGTTGGAGCAGAGGATGCACTTGCTGGCTTCATCACAAGATACTATTCCGAAGGAAGCGTTCCCAGATATGTATTCATTGAGCGAGAGATTAGCGGCAAATCAGCTATCGAATCCTTCCTCTCATCGCGGCGTGGCGCCCCTGCCGAAATCCGCGTGCCAGAAATCGGTGACAAGCGCAAGCTTCTGGAATTGCTAAAGAAGAACATCTATTCCGAAGTCGCAGGGCATGCGGAGCCTGCGCTCGTTTCGCTTCGCGAAAAGCTCTCCCTGCCAACAATCCCCATGACAATCGAGGCATTTGACATCTCAAACCTCTTTGGCACAAACATTGTCGGGAGCATGGTGCAGTTCTCAAACGGCAAGCCAAACAAGCAGAATTACAGAAAGTTCAAACTGCGAGGCGTAAGCTCCCAGGACGATTTTGCCTCCATGCGCGAGGTCGTGCTGCGCAGGTATATGCACCTCAAAGGCGAAGGCTCAAAATTCCCAGACCTGATTCTCATAGACGGCGGGCTTGGGCAGCTAAATGCGGCCCTCTCTGCACTTCGCGAGGCAGGCGTTGAAATCCCGTGTGTTTCCCTTGCAAAAGAAGAGGAGGAAATCTACCATCCAGAGCGCATGCTTCCAATCCGCCTGCCGCGCAGCGACGCCGGACTCAAGGTTCTCATGCATGCGCGCGACGAGGCGCATCGCTTCGTGATTTCATATCATAGGCTGCTTAGAAGAAACGAAAAGAAGTAATCGTTGATTTATGGGCCGCTAACCCTATCGTTTAGCTCCTTGACAATGTCTTTTGAGATGTACATGTGAAATGCCAAAACACGGATCTCAGAATCGCTTGCGGTTACTGTGCCTGGCAGCCGCAAATTAAACGCGGCAGCTGCCTCTGCCTCGTAATCCCTCTCTCCAACCGTCCCGCCAATGCGCAAATTCCTCCAGTCTGCCCTGCCGCCCAGCACACGAATTCCCTTGAGGTCCTCCACAAAATGATTGTCCACCTGCGTCCGCCCTCCGGCTTCGAACTGGTACATAATTATGGGGTTGTATTCCTTCTGCGGGTCAAGCTCCGAGTAGGTGAACAGGTTCATGACAAGTTTGTTGTCGTTGACATCGAATGCCACATGGAAGTTGTCGCTTGGCACATCGAATTGGAGCGTCTTTTGGATGCCCGGATGGCTGCCGACACTTCGCAACTGATTGGTAGCCGGATAAAGCATCGCAAGGTACCTCTCGCACCAGTCAGTGAAGGTTTTTGCCTCTATTGGCGATGTCCTGCCAATCCCGCCTTTCGGATAGAAAATGTCCCTTGCCCCGGACTGCATGAGGTCGCGTCCCCTGCTGCTCTGGTCCATGGGCGCAAGGCCAAGGTCTGTCACTGTGTAAACTTAACCTCGCCACTTTCGCAGAGCTTCCGCTGATTTTTGCCCCAACGCCATTTGACATTTGGCGCTTAGCGCCAAATTTGAGGCTCAATTTCAC
>JAGVIA010000015.1 GCA_020056305.1 archaeon
AGGGGTCGAAGACTCCGACTGAGGCTTTATTCTCACAAAAGTCGTAAGCAGCTTTCCCTAAGAAGAAGCTTCAGAGGCAATTTGCAACAGGCTCCTTTGTGGCTTGGCGATATGTTTTTACGGTGTTCATGGCAGATTATACCAAATCATCCAGTGTGAATAATGGGCGATTGAATGGGAAAATACGTGGGAGGCCAGCACATCTGCCATTCGGCAAACAATCGCAATATCTGCAATACTGCCTCTCTTGCCAATCCCCATGGCAAAAAAAAGCCAAGCCGCCCCATGCCTCCTCAGATACCAAACCTTTTTGTCCATCCGGACGGGCCCAAGCACCATATCGTGCATGACATTGTGCGCACAAACGGAAGCGGAGCTCCACAATTGCGGATATCCTCATCCTTGAGGGCGTTTTTCCATCATCTTTTCGAGGAGATGCCGCTAAAGCCAGCAACACCTGAGCGCAGCAATGGGCACCACCATAATTCATCCCCTGCCCAAGACGCGCATCAAACCCATGCAATTGTCAAACGGGCAAATTCACCGCAGCCCCCGCAAAGGCCGCAGCTGTCAAACAGGAAATGCGCATGCCTTCTTGACTGGGCTGATGGGCTCAACCCAAGCACGGTGCTCTTTTTCGGTCCGGGCGCCTCTTCGAACGAAATCGCCAGCGATGCAAGCAGGCTCCTGCTTGCCGGGCTTGTCTGCGACAAAAAACTTTCAGCCAAGCGGGCAGCCGAGCTCAAAATGCTTGTTGAGATTGCGCGTGCATGCACCTTTGGCAAGGAAGCCATTTCCCAAAAAATCGCAAAAATACGCGAGAAGGAGGGGAAGGGCGAAACCCTTGACGCGCTGCTCAAAGATGCGCCGCCAGTAATCGTACGGAAAAATGGCGGCGCTTTTGCCAGCCTGGCAGACGCATTCGAGCATCAAATGTCCCCGGATGATATTCACGCATTCATAACTTACGCTGAAGCCATGCGCGATTATGTAAGGGCGCTTCGCGACAATGCGGACCTGCAAATCACGCGCGCGAAACGGCAGCTCTTGGCAAACGAGGCAGCAGAGGCGGCAAAGCACGCCGCAACAGATGGAAGCGGCGCAGCAATCCATCGTGCTGCAAAAGAAGATGCGGCTGCGCAAGGCTCTGCTGCAGCAAATCATCTGCTGGCAACCTATATGGCGCCTGCAAAATAATCCATCTGTGCAGCGGCGATGCCACATAATCCCTTTTATTGAGCCGTTTTCAACGGCTGCTAAAAAAGAGCCGTCCCGGCTCTTTTTTATTCTTTCATATGCACATCTTTTTGGGAGGTCTTCTTATGGAAGAACTAAACTACAAGCGCCTTCGCGACTTGCAGCGCCAAGAGAAGGAAAGTGCGGCATTGGTTGAGCTTCCGGAAGATTTCACATCTAGGCTCTGGTCATTCCTGGACACGCGCAGAGTTGAAGCAGAAGCCTCGCACTCGATTGTGGAGATGCGCGAATTCGAGAATGTCATACGCATAGTGCGCGAAATATTCTCAATCCGAAGGCAGAAAATAGTGTTCCGCGCAGTGCGCTCCGGCATGGCGCACGAAACAGGAGGCATGAGCGCAGAGGAGCACAGGCTCTACGATTCTCTCTGTTCTGTACTCTCTGAATCCACAGTGGAGCTTGAGGGCGTGCTTGGCAAGGCATCAAAAATTAAGGTTCCCGCCGGCGTGGGCATGGATGCAAACCTTAAAAAGGTCAAGACGACAAAAGAAATCCCTGCGTACAAAGGTGCAGACAGCGTCACGTACGGCCCGTTTTCCGTTGGGCAGGAAATCGCCCTCCCGGCATCCGAGGCCGACTGGCTACTTGCATCGAAAATGGCCCAGGCAATCTAAGGTGATTTTTTGAAATATCCAAAGGAAGTAAACACCTACTGCCCCGTTTGCAAGGCGCATACGGTGCACAAGGCGAAGCTTGCATCAAAGGGCAAGGCCCGGACCATGGCAATGGGCAACCGCAAGCACCAGCGAAAGCTCATGGGGCACGGCGGCAAGCGCGCAGGCGAAAAAACCGTGAAAAAGCAGGGCAAGCGCCAAAAAATCGTGCTTGAGTGCCCGGCGTGCAAGAAAAAGACCGAGCGCACTATAGGCACGAGGACGAAGAAGAAGCTGGAAATCGGTGCAACTGGAGCGTGAGTATTATGAGCAAATTCCTTCGCGTAAAATGCGCCTGCGGAAACGAGCAGGTCGTGTTCTCAAAGCCGGCAAGCAATGTAAAATGCCTTGTCTGCAGCGAAACATTGGTATCCCCAACAGGCGGGCATGGGATTTCTGCAAAAGGCAAAATCCTTGAGGTGCTCTGATGCCAAAGTGGCCCGGGCAAGACGAGCTTGTGCTTGCGACCGTAAAGAAAATCATGCCTTACGGCGCATTCTGCACGCTTGACGAGTACGGGAACACCGAGGCGTTCATACACATCTCCGAAGTCGCGCCGCGCTGGATAAAGAACATCCACGAGTTTTTGCACGAGAACCAGCACATCGTGGCGCGAGTCTTCCATCTTGTCCCTGAAAAGAACCAGATAGACCTCTCATTAAAGCGCGTTACAGAGGCTGAGCGCAAGCTCAAGCTTGAATCCGTCAAGCGCGAGAAGCGCGCGGAAAAGCTCTTTGAAATGGCAGTTAAGGAAGCCAAATCCACAACACACGAAGCAGCAGTTGCGCGCGAGAAACTGCTTGAGAAATTCGGCGATTTGCTTGAGGCGTTTGAAACAGCATCGGATGCCGGGGAAGAGGCACTCTCTGGGCTTGCGATAGAAAAAGGGCTTGCAAAGGCAATCATATCTGTCTGCAAGCGCGCGATAAAGAAGCCCAAGGCAAAAGTCGAGGCAATGCTGCTTCTTACTTCTTATGCAAAGGACGGCATTACGGCGATAAAGGCGGCGCTTTTGGCTGCAAAGCCGCCTGCCGATGCAGAAGTGGCGCTCTCTTACATTGGCGCGCCGCGCTACCACCTCTCAATAATCGCGCCGGACTACAAGCGCGCGGAGAAGGTGCGCGAGGAGATTGTAGCGAAGATTACAGCGGAAGGCAAGGCAAGGGACGTGCAAGTCATGCTTGAAACTGATGAGAAGAAGTGAATTTCTCCCGCCAAACATTAACGCGCACCCCTATAAAGCGGCAAGTGCACAATACATACGAATTAAAGGCGCCAATATGAAAAAAATTCGCAAGTGCGCATCCTGCGGAAGCTACACACTCAAAGAGGAGTGCCACAATATGCAGACAAAGAGCGCGCACCCGCCAAAATGGAACCCGTTTGACAAGTATGCGGATATTCGGCGCAAAGAGAAGGGCATTTCACGGTGATATTCATGGAAATGACGACGATTATCATAAAGGAAAAAATCAAGCCGAAAAACCCAATCATGGTGGAAGGATTGCCTGGCATCGGATTAGTTGGCAAAATCGCAGTAGACCACATGATAAAGGCGCTTGGCGCAAAGA
>JAGVIA010000003.1 GCA_020056305.1 archaeon
CTTCCCCTGCTGGCAAGAAATCTTCTTTTGAGAATAAGACTGGGGCGCTTTCATCCAATGCCTGAAGGCATTGGGTTTCCCGCGCCTAGGCAACTAAAGTGTTGAATGCGAGCACATTAACGCCGGCAAAGACCTGCGAAACGTCAGAGCCGTTCACTATGTAGCCGGTTACATAATTTGTGACCGCAGAGGATGAGTGAAAAAGAAGGAGCAGGATGAACGCGAATGCAAAAATCGCAGATACCGGGATATGGAAATTTTTGCGGAACATGTTAAGTGTGCACGTAGAAAACATTTATAATGCTGCTGCGTGGGCAAAAAATTATGCGCGCGCAAAAAAATGCGCGGCGCCATTGCGAAAAGCGACCTGATGCGGAGCAAAATAAACAAGTGCCGGCGCGCTTTTTTCTTATGCGAAAAGCAGCGTGTGCGTTTGCCTTAAGCGAAAAGCAGCTTCAGGTAGAACAACGGGGATTTGAGCTCCTTTTTCGCCTCCTCCTTTGAAAGCATGCCGGAAATGAGCTCGCGTATCTCCGGGCTCTTGTGCGCCTTGCCAATTACTAAATTGAGAAGCCATTTTTGCTTGCCGAGCTTTTGCATCGTGTAGCTTGTGTCAAGCTCGGCTTTGAGCTCGGCTTCCAGCTCGCGCTGGTATTCGGAAAGCGCATGCTCGCTTGTGTCATTAGCCATAATCGCCTTTGCGCCGATGCGCGCGGCTATTTTACCAGAAGTAGTGGCATTGCCAAATCCTTCTCCTGAGAATGGGTCGACAAGCGATGCAGCATCACCTACGAGCATGTATCCGTTGCCATATGCCTTGCGTATCTTTGAGCCAAACGGTAGCGTCCAGCCAATCGTGGGCGTCAGCTGCTTTGCATTTTTGAAGCGCTCTGCAAAAAGCGGGTTTTGCCTCACAATTCTTTCCATGAGGGGCGCAAGCTGGATTTTTTGCGCGGTTATGTCCTTTTGTATCATGCCAAGCCCGACATTTGCCTTCCCGTTCTCAAGGGGGAAAATCCAGAAGTAGCCTGGCAGCGCCTCATCCAGGAAGTGAATCTCAAGAAAATCCTTCATGCCTGCGATGCCATCGAAATACGCGCGCACCGCGATGCAGGTGTGCTCCGGAGGCAAATCCCCCACGCCAACCTTTCTTGCGACCATGGAGGTGACGCCATCAGCGCCGATGATGAGCTTTGCATGGAATTCCTTTTCCGTTCCATCGTTTGTGTCGCGCACCTTTACTCCAATGACTTTGTCCCCATCCATTATGAGGTCTGTTGCAATCGCGCCCTCTATTGTGCGGGCAACCTGCTTCTTTGCATACTGGAAGAAAACATTATCGGACACTTCGCGGCGCACACTGTAGCCTGCTGGCCTGCCGCCGCCATCCTTTCTTGCAAACGGAATTTCGATTATTTTCTTGTCAGGGGAGGAAAAAAGGCAGCCGTTTATCCTGCCATGGGGAGACTGCTCGATTTGCGCCTCAAGCCCGAAATCCTTCACAACAGCCATTGCCTTGCCGGAGAGCGCATCCCCGCACACCTTGTCGCGGGGGAATTTGGCGCGGTCAAGCAGGAGCACTTTTGCGCCTGCGCGAGCAAGATATGCTGCAGTGGTTGAGCCGCCTGGCCCTGCGCCAACTACAATTGCGTCGTAAGTTTCTGCGGCATTGGCACTTCCCATGGCGCCATAGGTTCCAGCAGCAACTACGGCATTGGCACTTGCTTGCATGCTATCGTCTGGCATTAATACACCTGCAAATAGACAAGGGGGTTAGCCGTTCAAATATTATAATGGTTTTGCAGGTGCAAAACCGTGCGCCATATTATAAATTTGGCATCTGTTATTTTTTGCATGGTATTTGACAAAATAAAGCCGATGCTCTCGGCATGGAAAGCGATGTATTTTTCACCCAAGAAGGCAATTGCCGCGGAATGCAAGAAGAAGGCAGGCATAATTGACGGGTCAGTGCATATTGCCGCTGGCACTACTGCGATGTTTGCAGTAATTACAATAATTGTGCTTCTTATACTCCTCCTTTCGCTTGTTGCTGGCGGGAAATTTGACATGGCTGGCGCAGCCATAATTGGAATTTTCCTCCTTGTGATGCTCGTCTATTACATAGTAGGGCTGATTTCGAATGTCGTGAGCACGTTCATGATGAACGGGTTCTACTACATTGTTGCCGCGGTGCTTAAGGGAAAGGGGACGTTTGACAGGCAATTCTACTTGATATCTGTTGAGAGTGCCGCCAGCATGGTGTTGATGCTGCCGGCAATCGCGTTGGCGCTCATACTTGCAATCGTGTTTGGCATTGCAGGCCAGGGCGTGCTTGCATTTATCGGGCTGCTTCTGCCGATACTGGTATTCATGCTTTATGACGCCTATTTGAAAATCAAGGTTCTGCAGGCAGTGCACGGCTTTTCTTTCTGGAAGGCATTTGCGGCATGGGGCGTGCCGGTGCTCATATTCGTCATATTTATGGCGCTTTACATCGGGCTGCTCGTGTTTGCAGGGGGGTTTGCCGGCAGGTCGGCTGGCAGATTTGGTTGATTGCCAGCAGGGCGGGAAGGTTCTAAACCGCTGCTTTTTCTTCTTTTTTTCTAATGTCGTTTGGATCTATGTTAAGCGCCATTGCAAGCTCAATGAGAAAAATTTTTGTCGAGCCCCGGGGCGCTGGAATGCGCCCGCTTTCCCAGCTTTTGACAGATGAGCGGCTGCATCTCATGCCGTTTTGCTTCATGAATGTGATGAATTTGGCATGGGACAATTTCAGTTGGTTTATGCGGAGTTCCTTTACAAGCAAGCCCCAGTCTATATGGGCGCCAAGCTCGATTTCAAAGCCATGGCTGCTTGCGAATTGCTGGATTTGCCCTGCGGTTTTATCCATTGGGAACATGCCGCGCTCCCAGAAATATGCTGTGCCGGCGGTGACGTTAAACTTTCCTGCAAACTCTTCGTAATTCATGCCAAGCATCACGCGCATGCGCCATATGGGGTTCATTATGACTTCGATGCCGACGTTGTCTGCGTGCATAAGAAACGCGGCAAGCGTTTTTTCATTTGGCATCCTGCCCTCTTTCGCATTGGCGAAATCAGATTCCGTTACCCATCCGCCAAGCGCAACAAGCATGAAGGGCTCCATGTGAACCGCCATAAATATCTGCCCCCTGAAGGGGGCAGTTTTCCTATATGAAGGACACCAGACTCATTTGGTCAAAAGTCTTTTGCACCTCCACAACTGATGTGGAAA
>JAGVIA010000008.1 GCA_020056305.1 archaeon
CAATCTCTTCCCCGAAAAGAACCCTGCACGTCGCCTTCCATGCCTTGTTTAGTATGGGATAAGTCTCGGATGCCATCTCATCTTCCGCCAATGTTGAAAATATCCCATTTCAAATCTTTCTTTTTCTCAAGCTCGTCCGCCATCTGCGCCACAAGCGATGACTTCACTTTCTTGTACGTTTCCAGCGGCAGTGCGGCATTCCCAATGGCATTTGTCAAGTTCTTGGCATTGAAGCAGAACATCGAGTCGCGCACATTCTCGCAGTTGTAAAGGAAATAAGCATCCGAGCACGCCTCGCAGGAATCGCATTCGAATGCACGCGTCATTTTCTTGGAGAAATGGCATTTTAGGCAAAACGAGGAATTGCGCACCACATTCGAGCCAAACACCGCCTCTGCATTTGATGTCCAAAACGAGTGGGTGCACTTTTTTGACCATATGAACGCCGAGCCGTGCATGCAGTCCTGGCAGTCTATTGCAACCGATGCATCGAAGCAATTGATTACCTGGCCCGCATTCTTGTCCATATTGGTATATGCAATTGGATGCAGGATTTTGCATGCAGCATCGATGTCAAACTTGAGTTTTTCAACATCTGAAGCCGAAAGTGCAAACTCCCCAATGTCGATAATCTCACGCTCGCTTGCAATCCGTTTCCCGATTGAATAGAGCTTTGCAAGGTGCGTGCGGTAGCCGCAGGTTATGACGTCTGCCCCAGAGAAAGGCGATTTAGTGGTGATGTTCTTCGGCACGTGCTTCTGCAGGAATGAATCATATTTCTCAATGCCGCCCATTGCCTTCCCAAAAAGCAATGAAGTTGTATTTGCAAATGCTTTCTCTATGGGTGCAATATCAAATGGCTTTTCCCTCTCAGGCTTGAACTTCAGCCTCGAATCCGGCGCATGCGCCCCAGCCTTCTCAATCAGCGCAAGAAGCGAGAACACGCGCCCATTTTTCTTAAGCTCCTGCGCCATTTCCCCAAGCAGCTTTGCTTTCAGCGCATTGTACTTGTCCTTTGGAAGCTCCGTATTGCCAATCATGTTTGTTCTGCTCCTTGTGCCAAAGCAGAACATGCAATTCTGGCAGTTTTGCGCCCTTGCGCAATAATAGCAGTCAGAGAGCACCTCTACCATGTGGCACTCAAAGCATCTTTTCAGCTCGCTTCCCATGCACTTCACAACATGGATATCTTTTTCCGCGCCATAAAGCCCGAAGCAGTATTCGCTCAATCCGACATAGCGCGAATAGCCTATATACTTTGAATCGTTGATGACAGTGGAGTCCAGCACAAAATGGCTGTCAATCACATTGCTTGAGTTCTGCACGTTGCTGGAATTGCCCAGCACAACATTTCCAGTGTAATACGCACGGTCCGATATTGCCTGTGCAATGCCGTCGATATCTTTCATTTCGTTGATGCCAAGCGGTGCAAATTTCTTTCCAAAATCCACTTCTTCGAATGCGGCAAAGCGCGCGGATTTCGAATACTCGTTGAATGAAAGTGCGACTTCCTTCCCAGACATCGCAGATTTCTCAAACCGCAGCTCCTCCTCATACTCCCGCAGCCATTCCGCGCAGTCCGAAAGCTCCCCCGCCTCCTGCCCGAAAAGAACCCTGCACGTCGCCTTCCATGCCTTGTTCATTGCGTCATACGTTGCGCCTGCCATCGGAAAAACCCGCTACTTAAGCATTCTGCGGACTCTTTTTTTAACCCACTGGGGGCATCGCTTCAAATGCCCGGCCAGCACTTTTGCGTCCAATTTCCTTTTAATCTCCCGAAGCTCGCCTTTCCCCAGCGGCTCATTGAAATATATGAAATCAATCAGCGTTTTCTCAATGTCAGAAACCGGTATCCAGAAATCCGAGTATTTTTCCATCCGAAAGCCAAAAAACATCTGCCTGCGTATCCGTTTCACCAAAAAATTTGAGCCGTCAAATGCCTTCATGCCGCTCCTCACCTTTCTCGGAGTTATCACTATCGGGTTTGTTTCCTGCTCCCACAAATTCCGAATTGACAAGGCCTCCTGCAGCCCGTAGTAGAAAGGCCGATAGCCAAAGCCCGCCACCTCTGCCTCATCCCGGAACGTATAGGTGCCACGCGAGATGCGCCTTATCTCGCCGCGCGAAAGCAGATTGTGCACGAGCAGGTGCAGGTATCCATCGCTGATTTTTGCTTTCGCAAGGAATATCCGCAAATCACCCAACGCGAATGCCGGCGCCTTCCCAAACCGCTTTCGCACTTCTTCCATGTATTTCATGAAAACCGCCTTCTTATCGCCATTAGCATGTGTTCAAAAGTCGGAACCGCGCCCGAATACACAATCGCCTTGAGATTCTTCCCATCCACGGGCTCTTGCGGGGACGATAAGAACTCAGCTGCCTTTTTACTTGCGCCCTCCCCTTCAAGATAATTAAGCAGATGGAAAACATCGTAAATGTCTCGTATGAAGCGCCTGTCACGGTATGCCGCCAGCTTTTCCAAAAGAAGCTCGTCGGGCGGCAGGGTAAGGACCGCCATGAAAGTCCCGTCAGTTTTTTCGTACTGCCTTGCCTGCGCCGCCTTCCTCTTGGCAGAATGGTTAATCTCAATGCGGATTTCCGCGCTGCCGTTGGATACTTTGCAGAAAACCAGATTTTGGGTTTTTTTGAATTTCAGTATTTGAAGGCTGCGCTGAAGCAGCTTCGTCTGCAACTGCTTCCAAATATCTGCAATGTCTGCGGCATACAAATCCAAATCCTCCGAGAACCGGTTTCCCCCGTAGCAGCGCCATACCGATGTCCCTCCGTGCAGCACAAGCTCCCTGTCAATGCCGTAGAGCACTTCCATCGCTTCGTCCTGTAGCAGCGCTATCTCTACATGCATGCGCTTCTTCAGCCTCTTCTCAAGCGGAATTATCATGGAGATATTAAGTAACTAAACTTATAAAATAGTATATGTTTGGTTAATTAGCCTTACGAATGCAACCTATATTATAGATATCCCACTTCAAATCCTTTTTCTTCTCAAGCTCATTAGATATCTGTTCAAGCACCTGCGCTTTTAGCTTCTTGTATTTTTCCGGCTCGTATTTTGCATTCCCGATCGCATGCCGCACGTTTTTCACATTGAAGCAGAACATCCCCTCCTGCACGTTCTCGCAATTGTGTGAGTAATACAGGTCGCTTGAGCCCTGGCACCCGTCGCACTCGAATGCGCGCGTGAGCTTCTTTGAATAATGCGCATTCATGCAAAATGACGATTCAAAAAGGCACGAAGAGCCAAAAACATGTTCTGAATTTCTCGGCCAGAAGCAGTAGGCGCATTTTTTCGAGCCGGCAAACACGTTCCCATGATAGCAGCTCTCCGAATAAGCAATTATTGCAGCGTCCTTGACATCGACGGCACTTCCAATCCTCAAGTCCATTGTCATGTATGCGACAGGGTGCAAAATGCGCGCAAGCGCCTGCACATCCGCCTTGGTGCGCATGGCTGCATCTTCGCCTATTACTGTTCCGCCCACTGTGCCAATCTCGTCAGCGCGCACCAGCCTACCTTTCACATCATAGTATTTTGTCAGGTGCACAAGATACCCTGCAAGAAGCGCCTTCCTGCCGGACAGCGGCGATTTTGCAACTCCGTTTTGCACCACGTGCCTGTTCAGGTAATTTGCATACGCGTCAATGCCGAAGAGCTTTCTCCCAAGCACAAGATTGCTCGTGCGCGAGAACGCCTCCTCCACCGCCCGCGTGCTCCCCTCTTTCTCCAGTACTTCCGAAAGTAATTGAATCCGGTGCCTGAAAACCGGCCCGAAGACCGGATTTTTGATAAAATCTTCTGGCGGCAGCTTAGGCTGCCTCTCG
>JAGVIA010000101.1 GCA_020056305.1 archaeon
AAACTGGTCAAAATCAGAGGCGAAGGCGACCTTTAAGCTTGCAGTGTCAAAAGATGTTCGGAACTACTGGAGCTCCAACAAAACAAGCAATTATAAACAGGATTAGGCAAATACATTCTGCCGCAGGAAGGCTACTTCTGCAGACTTCAAAACCTGTATTTGTAAACCTGCCTGTGGACAGAAAGAAAAAGAAGGAGTGATGTAAATGGCATTCGGAAGAGACAGAGGCGGATTCGGCGGCGGTGGCGGTTTTGGAGGCGGCAGTGATGCGCCCAAACCCGTTAAGATCGGCGACGAGATCGATGTAACAATCGAGGCAGTCGCGGCAAAAGGCGACGGAATCGCAAAGAAAGACGGATTTGTAATATTCGTCCCCGGCGCGCAGCTAAACGAGCAGATAAAGATCCGGATAAAGGATGTAAAGGCGCGCTACGCAACTGGAGAGAAGGTAGAATAAAACCTACCCTCTTTTTTTTCTTTTCTTTTTTACTTTTTTTCCTTCCAAAAGCTTCTTATAACCTTTAACCCCCAAACCAATTCATGGATCCCGAATTCGTTGAGTTCTGCATCTCGCAGGGCGCGCTCACGTTCGGGGAATTCAAGCTAAAGTCCGGCCGCATATCGCCCTATTTCTTCAATGCCGGCCTGTTTTGCACCGGGCACGCAATCGAGCGGCTGGGCTTCTATTTTGCGCGCAAGATAAGCTCCACCATAAAGCCATCGCAATACGATATCATTTTCGGGCCTGCTTACAAGGGCATCCCCCTGTGTGTTGCCACTGCAATTTCGCTTTCGCGGGACTTTGGCATTGACAAGCCCTGGTGCTTCAACAGAAAGGAGGCAAAGGAGCACGGGGACAAGGGTGTTTTTGTCGGCACGCAGCCGCAGAACGGCAGCCGCATAGTGCTCATAGATGATGTTTTCACTACTGGGGGCGCAAAGGAGGAGGCGATTGCACAGCTCTCTTCTGTTGCAAAAGTATCGATTGCAGGCGTATTCATCGCGCTTGACCGCAAGGAAAAGAACGATGCCGGCGAGGATTCGATTGCCGCATTTGAAAAGAAGCACAAAACACGCGTGCACTCTATTGCAGCGGCGCCAGATGTGTTCGAATATCTTGAAGGCAAAAAAATAGGCGGCAAGGCATATGTGGACAAGAAAATGCATGCGAAATTCAGCGAGTATTGCAAAAAATACGGTGTTTGAATGGAAAAAAAATTCTACGTCGATTTCCTGCGCGCAAGCGCAGTGGAACAGGAAAGCATATTGTGCTTCGGCATGGACCCGATGCTGCAAAAAATCCCAAAAAGCATCGCAGGGGACCCTGAGGAGCGCATATTCGAATTCTTCTCAAGCATCATTTCCTCCTCACTCGAGGCTGGCGCCGGGCTTGGGGCAGTAAAGCCAAACTACGCCTATTTTGCGCAATACGGCTTTGATGGCCTGCGCGCGCTTGCTCATCTCATTGAATTCGCAAAAGAAAAGGAAATCCCAGTGATACTTGACGCAAAGCGCGGTGACATAGACACATCATCCGAGGCGTATGCGCGCGAGATATTCGAGTTCTGGAACGCCGATTCCGTGACGCTCTCGCCTTACATGGGCTATGATTCCCTGCACGCATTCCTCCAATACCCTGGCAGGGGTGCATACGTGCTTGTGCGCACCTCGAACAAAAGCGCGGAGGATTTGCAGTCATTGGAGTGCGGCATAAAGCAAAAGCCACTTTTTCTTGAGGTTGCGCGCAAAGTTGTTTCCTGGCACAAGAGCGGCCTTGGCGCAGTGGTTGGCGCAACAGACCTTGACGATTTCGAGGCGGTCCTCTGGGTGTTTGCTGACTCGAATGCAAAAGTTCCGCTTCTCGTGCCCGGCGTCGGCAGGCAGGGCGGAAGCGCAAAGCAGATTGCAAACATCCTTCGCATTGTGGATTCGGGTTCATTTCCCATACAGCGCATAAACTCCTCGTCAGGAATCTCATTCGCATATGAGAAAACAGGCGCTGAGGATTACATTGGGGCGGCAGTTGCCGAAATAAAGAAACTGAATGCGGAAATAGGTTTCAAGTGATATTTTTTCACGGCTGGCAAGAAGGAAAGCCTGCGTAATGTTGGCTTCGGGTGGTATTTTTTCATGGCTGGCGCTGCAAAATTCACTTCTGCTTCTGACGTGCGCTCACTTTATGTCCCCCCAAAAAACAGCCACAAGGGGCAGAATGGCAAGCTACTCATTGTCGCCGGAAGCAACGCATACCACGGCTCGGCAATACTGGCGGCAAAATCAGCGACCCGCTTTGTGGATTTGCTCTATTTCTGCTCAAGTGACAATAACAACGAACTTGTGAAGAAACTGCGGCTTGCCACTGCCTGCGTAATAGTTGTTGGCAGAAATGATATGCAAAAATATCTCTCTTCTTCCAATTGCGTTCTTGTCGGGCCCGGAATGGGCAGGGGCGCGGACACAAAACGCATCGTGCATGCCATTTTGCGCATGAAAATACGCTGCGTGCTCGATGCGGATGCATTGCGCGTAATAACGCCTGCAGACTTGCATTCAAACTGCATAATCACGCCCCATGTAATCGAATTTGAGGACCTGTTTGGCATGCAAATGACAACGGAAAACGTGCTTGCTTGCGCGAAAAAATGCAAATGCACGATAATTGCAAAAGGAGTTATGGGCCAAGATGCAAGGCGTACTGGCGCTGCCGTGCCCCGCAGCAAAGCAGCATATCGGATTGGCGGCGGAAGCGGCAGGCGCATGGACGTTATCGCATCATTTGATGGCAAGATTGCTTATCACGCCGGCGGGAACGCCGGCATGACAAAGGGCGGCACAGGGGACACGCTTGCTGGCTTGTGCACTGCACTTTATTGCAAGAATGACGCATTCATTTCAGCATGCGCCGCCACCTATCTAAACGGCTTGGCTGGCGAAATGCTGTATAAAAAATTCAAAACCGCCTACAATGCAGAAGATGTGGCGGAAATGCTTGCGTTCGCATATGCAAAATCCCTGTGATTTTGCCCCCTTTATAAAGCTTAAAAAGCCATTTTTAAAGCATTTAAGATGATTCCTGCGCGCTAAATCCGTGCGCGAAGCGCACGTTCCCGCCTTCAGGCGGGGGATACAGC
>JAGVIA010000055.1 GCA_020056305.1 archaeon
AGAAGCAAAAGTTGAGGCAGAGCAGATGCGCTTGGTTTCTTTCTGCTGAGCCTTCACATCAAGAAGCCCACGCCTTCAGGCGTGGGTCATTCACTTTCATCTATTCTGGATGCAAAATTATCCTCTTCGGAAGAGGAAATTTTTGGCGAATTTCTGGAGCACCTTGCTATTTTTGTTGCTGGGAAAACCCGAGGTGCGACAAAATCTTCGGCATCCGGCATAGATTTCGAGTATCAAGAGGACCGCACAAGATATCTGGTGTCGGTAAAATCCGGGTTGAATTGGGGCAACAGCAGCCAGTGGAAAGCGCTGGAAGACAGCTTCAAAACGGCTATGAAAAGGATAAAGCAAAACAAAGAAATAGCGGATGTCCGGTGCATTCTTGGCGTATCATACGGGAAACAAAAGACGATCGCAAAGAAAGGATTCATCACGCAAATATGTGGCCAGAACTTTTGGCATTTGGTAAGCGGAAACGAGGGCTTCTACATACAAATTGTCGAACCGCTGGGGCATAGGGCAAAGGAGCTCAACGACTCCTTCAAGCAAAGAAAAGCCCAGCTAATAAACAAATTCACCGGCGAATTCATACGCGACTTCTGCGACAAAAAAGGAGCCATAGTTTGGCGTAAGGTTATCGAGTTCAACTCGGGAAATTTTCAGCCGTAACTATAATGCTGAATTTTGAAAAACAGAAAATAAAAAGAAGAAAAATAAAGAAAAAAAAGAAGGCAGGAACTTAGTAGTCCCCGCCGCCCATGCCTTCCATGCCGCCGGGGCCTCCCGGTGGCATTCCGCCCTTGCCCTTTGAGCCCTTGGACGAAATCATGTCATCGATGCGCAAAATCATCTTCGCGCACTCGGATGCGGATTCTATGGCCTGCTTCTTCACCTTTGCAGGCTCGATAATGCCAAGCTCTGCCATGTTCACAAGCTGCGAAGTGTAAACATCGATTCCGATGTTCGAGCCGCCCTCTTTCTTGTGCTTTGAGCGAAGCGACACGAGCGTGTCAATGGCATCCATTCCGGTGTTCTCGGCAAGCGTCTTTGGCACGATTTCAAGCGCCTCGGCAAATGCCTGCACTGCAAGTTGCTCGCGGCCCCCTATGTCCACTGCGAACTTGTTTAGATGCTGCGCAATCTCGATTTCGACGCTGCCGCCGCCTGTCACGTACTTGCCGTCCTCAATGACTGATGACACTGCGCCTATTGCATCCACTATCGCCCGCTCGCCTTCCGCGACAACGTGCTCTGTTGATGCGCGCACGAATATGGTGACGGATTTCGCGTCCTTGCAGTCCTCGACAAACACCATCTTCTCCCCAGCAATCGTCTTCTCAACCACGTTGCCTGCAAGCCCCAGGTCAGATGCCGCAAGGTCGTCAAGGGTCGTTGCAACCTTGCCGCTTGTCGCGCGCGCAAGCTTCTCCATGTCGGACTTCTTCACGCGGCGCACCGCCGCGATGCCCTTCTTGGCAAGGTAGTGCTGCACGACGTCGTCGATTCCCTTCTGGCAGAACACGACGTTCGCGCCGGATTTTGCGACTTTTTCGACCATGTCCTTCATCATCTTCTCCTCCTGCGCGAGGAAGGTCTGCATCTGGTCAGGGGAGGTGATCTCAATCTTGGCGTCCATCTCCGTCTTCTCAATCTCAAGGGCGCAGTCAAGCAGCGCGATTTTGGCGTTCTTGATGTGCTTTGGCATGCCCTGATGCACGATTTCCTTGTCCACAAGCACGCCCTGAATCAGCGTTGTGTCATGTATGTTGCCACCCGCCTTCTTCTCAATCTTGATTAGCTCGTGGTCAACAGAGTACTTGCCGTTTTCCGACACTGCTACCTGTGTCACTGCCTTTACGACAAGTGTTGCAAGGTAGTTCTTCCCGTCGCCCACGCCAACAGACTTTGAGCCCATGGCAACTGATGCGATTTTCTCAAGCGTTGCGGAATCCTTGATGTCAACGGGCTTGCTTACCTTCTCAAGGGCCTTCATGGCTTCTGCCGCCGCCTGCGTGTAGCCCTTCACAATGGTGGATGCATGTATGCCCTGGTCAAGCAGGTCGCCCGCGTTCTTCAGAAGCATTGCAGCCAGTATTACGGAGGTGGTCGTCCCATCACCGACTTCCTTGTCCTGCGTCTTTGCAATCTCGACCATCATCTTCGCGGCCGGGTGCTCGACGTTCATCTCCTCAAGTATTGTCGCGCCGTCATTTGTGATCACGATGTCGCCAAGCTCGGAGACAAGCATCTTGTCCATGCCCTTTGGCCCAAGAGTTGTGCGCACTATGTTGCCCACAGCATATGCAACGGCGATGTTAGCGCGCTGCGCGTCCCTGCCCTGCGTGCGATTTGCGCCTTCCTGCAGAATGTAAACCTGCTGTCCCTCGAAATCCTTTGCCATATCGAACACCCCTCAAATATTTGCAGCAATAAAAATGCGCTGTTTGCAGTCTCCAGAATTAGATTCCTGCTGCAGGTATATGGGCAATAAGGTATAAAAAACTAGAACAAGCCTGCCTTGGCGCAGCGCATAAAATCCGCGCTGGTGCCATATTACATTAGGTACGAAAAACCTGCGGCAAGGCTTAACGCTGGGTTTTCTCAAGTATGTATGTTCTCAATTCCCTGCCAAATTTTTGGAGCACTGATGCATCCGCAAGGAAGGCTGCGGTTTCCCTGCAAGCCGCCGACAGCCTCTGCCTCTCCTGTTTCGGTGAAGAAAAAATACGGATTATAGCATCTGAAATTGCAAGGGCGTCAATAGGGGTAATAAGCCCTGCATCTACCTTTGCAGCCAGCTCCTTTGTGCCAGTCTCATCACTTACGAGCGGGATAAGGCCCGCAGCCATGGCCTCGCAGACCGCAACCGGGAACGGGTCGCCCCTGCCAGGGTGCACATAAACCGAGCAGCCCCCAAAGCCTTCGCACAGTGTCTTGACACGCCCGGTGCAGAGTATTGACCCATCTGATGAGAGCATGGAATCTATCTTGCCGTCGTGCTCGAATTCCCCGATCACGTTAAGCGTTGCGTCCGGAAAACGCCTCTTGACAATTTTGAACGCCGCAATCGTAACGTCAAGCCCCTTTAGGTAAGGGCTGTTTGTCACAATTGTTGCCATATTGTGCGATGAGGGGGCAATGCTGCACTTTCCAAGCGCATTGAAATTTTCTTCTGATAAGGCAGGGTATGCCACAATAGTCTTGCCAGTCCAGCCGATTCCTGAAAGGACCTCTCCCCCATACTTGCCGATATTGATGCTGCAATCGACCCTGGAAAGCAGGAGCCGGAGCAGCCATAGGTAAAGGAAGGACAGTCTGTGATGCGCCAGCTCGTAGAGTATGCAGCTTGCGTTGATGTTGATTATTAGCGGCTTTTTTTTCCAGAAAAAGAGAATGCTGTGCAGCGCCGGGTAATAAAACGACGATTCGCAGATGTACGCGTCGGCTTGCGGGAGAGTGAGGATGCCCCTTATGGCGCCAAGGGCTTTCCCAAAGATGTTCTGACCCCGCTGCGCCGGCCGGAATTTCACCCGCTCGATGTCCAGGCCCACGCTGTCAACCAGCTGCACGTGCAGCCAGTGGAAGCCGGTGCCAAGGAAAATGATTTTTGGGGCCGCCATGGACTCCAAACAATCTTCAAATATAAAATATCGATGGAATTTTTACCAAGGCAATCCAATCTTGCGGCTGCTTTCTTGCCGTGCCCTCCGCTCCTATAACACCCAAATAAATATTAACCTCAGCGCAGTTGCATTCCTGCGAGGTGAGGCAATGAAGGCATTTGTGATTCTTGTAACCGCGGTGATGCTGCTGTCAGTGGCATTTGCGCAGTATGATGACGGGCCGAGGGGCAGGGGGCGTGGAAGCGACGACATCCTGGATAACTCGGCTTCCGATTCCCCTGATGATTCTGACGGCAGGCTGGGCAGCTCGGGAGATGACACGCGCAATGCAATGATACGCACGCGGATGATGTCGCAGGACAAAATGCGCTCTTCTTACAAGGAGAAATACCGAGATGATGACTGCAACTCGCCAACTACTGTGCGGGAGCGGGCGCTCTGCCAGCTGTCAAACTCCGATGACTCGCAAAAGCTTGCAAACGTCATCCCCGAGGAATGCCGCAAGCTTGAGTCAAACGACGACAAGCGCGCATGCGTGCAGAAGCAAAAGCAGCTCTCGCCGTGCCATGAGCTTTCCAATTCAGATGATAAAACAGATTGCGCAAAGCGCGCAATCGGCCTTAAGGTGCAGCCAGGAATGAGGCTTGGCAATAGCATAAGAGATATGGTCGCAGACTGCAGATCATCGACTACAAACGCAGCTTCAGATTGCGTAAGCGGCGTGCAGACGCGCGTGAACCAGATGCTAAAATTCCGCATTGATTCCCTTGAGGTCAAGGTAAAAGACCTTGCGCAGAAGGGCTACCTGACGCAGGATGAGGCTGCGGATTTCATTGCCGCTCTCAACACTGCAAAGGAGAAATACGCTGCATCACCGGATGTTGCAGGCAAGACGGCCGTGCTCCAGGAGCTCAAGAACACGCTTTCGGCGCTCATGCAAAAGGCTCGTGCCAACTATCAGGCGGCAAAGACAGGGGCTGCAAGCTAAGGGGTGCGCAAAATGGAATTTGGAAAATTTGCCATCTGGGCTGCAATCGGGCTTCTCTTTTCCCTAATGCTATTGGGCTGCACGCAGCAGGGCAGCCAGCTTTCGGCAGAAGAGCAGAAATTCAAGGGACTTTGTGAATCCACCGGCGGGACGGTGGGCTGGATGGGCGAGGGCGATTCATTGGGTTGCAGCTGCCCTGACGGCTTCAAGCTTGACTTGGCGAAAGGCTGTGTGCAATCTGATGGCAGCGGGCAGATGCCACCAGAGCTTGATTCAAGTGCCGATGCTTCCGGCCTGGATGAAATGGGAGATGCACTTGACGCCGCATACAACGGCTCGGACGATGCGCAAGGCTATGAGGAGCTAAATGACATTCTTGATGATATGGACAACCTGACTGTGATTAACGAGAGCTAAAATGCAGCAAGAATATTAAGATGATTCCTGCGCGCTAAATCC
>JAGVIA010000039.1 GCA_020056305.1 archaeon
AAAAAAGCTGTTTATAGAGACGATGGAGCGGGGGCTTTTTGACAAGCTCTTTGTAAACGACCCTGATGCCTATTTTTTCCACATCAAAATCAAGCATTAAGTAGAGAGCCTTTTGTGAAGCCCTGCAGCGTTGGAAATATTCCTGTTCGATTGGCTCCAATCTGCCGTGCTCGTCGAGTTTTCAGCTTAGTGCGATTAGAGCCGGCATGTCGCTTATAACGTTGGTGTCGACAGTCATGCTTTTGACTTTTGCAAACGTCATGTCGAACTTAGTCATGCAAAAAGAAGTGCAAAGACTGCTTATTATCCTTTCCGAAGGTTCATTGCCTATTGCGCTTTCTTCCCCTCTTTCGCAGCATCCAGCGCAGGGAGTATGAGCTCGCCGCCCGACTTCTTTATCTTTTCAACAGCGCCTGCTGATGCGGCTTCTGCGGAAATCTTCACAGGGTGCGTGAGCCTGCCTGTTCCCAATATCTTGCCCTCGAATGCGAATGTGAAGCGCCCGCCCTCTGATTTGAGCTTGCCAGTTGATGCCAGCTGATTTATTGCATAGAGGTTGATGGTCGGAATG
The DNA here is from genome assembly GCA_020056305.1 of archaeon. Lineage (GTDB taxonomy): Archaea > Micrarchaeota > Micrarchaeia > Anstonellales > Anstonellaceae > JAGVIA01. Next base: position 572 of record JAGVIA010000039.1, read on the forward strand.
TCCTTGTTGCGCTCAAGTGCCGCAAATCCATGGACGCCAAACCAGTCAGGGGCTTTTGCAGTAACCCAGGTGAACTTGCTCTTGCCCAATCCGGCATTGCCCCAGCCACCCTTGCTGCCCGAGCCCCGGCGGTTTTTCGCATTGCCCTTGCCGTGGTTGCGGGTGCCCAGGAACTTTCGGTTGCGCTTTCCTTTTCTCAAAGTTGCCATATGAATCACATTTCATTAATCCAAAATCCAAATCATATCTAAATCATTCTTGAGAGCAGTTGCTCGATGTCCTTTCTTGGCCCAAGCTCGCCTGCAGGCAGCCTCTGCTTGGTGCCCCTCTGGTATCCCTTCTGCGGAGGGGTGAGGCCGAAGTTGCACGGGATGCCAAGGTCTGCGAATTTCTTGCCGGACATTGCTTCTTTTGCAAGCTTTGCAATCTCCTCAGGCTTTTTCTTTGAGGATAGCTTGAACGAGCCCACATAGCCGCGCTTGGTGAGAAGCGCTAGAACCATTTTCTCAGACACTTCGCCCCATGTCGCATAGTCCTTGATGACTTCGATCATGCCCTTTGTGGAGGGCGAGTCGGTAATCAGGCGGCAGGAGTTCACTGTGAAAAGCCCAAGGGTCCTTAGCGTCTTTTTCGGTGCCGGCTTGACGCCGAAATTCCCGCGAACCCTAATTATTGCAAGCATTGCCATTCAAATCACATCTCAAGCCGCTGCAGCAGGCGCTTCCTCGCCTTCTTTTTTCTCAGCCTTTTTGTATGAGAATTCCTTCCAGTCGCCGATGTAGTGCATGGAGTTTAGGCGGTCAAGCGCATCCGCGGTTGCCATTGCCATGTTGTAAACGTTTGATGTGTAGCCGCGCGCAAATGACCAGATGTCCTTTACGCCTGCCTTTTGCAGCACTTTGCGGACAACCTTGTTTGCCGCCAAGCCAAGCCCGCGGGGCGCCGGCTTTAGCGTCACTTCCACAGAGCCGCACTTGCCCTTTGTCATGATTGGGATGGAGTGGGGCGTCTTGCAGCCGCATTCCCATGAGCCGCAGCCGAATTGCACGAATTTTATGTTGCGCTTTGCGTTCTTCACAGCGGTTTCAATTGCGGGGCGAACTTCCTCTGCCTTGCCTGCGCCGATTCCGAAGTGGCCGTTTGCGTCCCCCACTAGCACGATTGCGCGGAACTGCATCTTCCTGCCGCAGTCAGTCATGCGCTGCGTGGGCGATACTTCGAGAGTCTCCTCTTCGAGGGTTGGGAGCAAAAAGTCAACTATCTCAGCCTCGAGAATGGGCTTTCCAAGGTCGAATATTTCCTCAATCGTTAGGATTTCCTTATTCTTCACCTTGCGACCGATGTCGGTCTTGGGGATCCACTCCGGCTTTGGCTCATCGTTATTTCGCCGATCGCGCGGCCGCCTGTCGTGTCGTCTAAACGCCATTAGTTCACCTTCTGTGCCTGCACTTTTTGCTTCACAGCATTGAATATGTCCGCAATCTTTGTCGGGTCGAAGTTCTCCGCAATGTATGAGGAGAATGCCTTCTTGTATGCATCGCTTCCAGCAAGCGACTGCGCATATTTCTGTATGTGCGCGCCATTTATCTGCTCTGCCGCAATCATGCTGCCGTCGTAATTGGTCTTGAGGCCGGCGTCCTGCGCGCCCTGCGCTGCCGCAAATGCTATAGCGCCCTTGCTTGGGGTTTGCATGCCGATGTCGAGTATGAATGTGCTTGCGCCCTTTGCCTTTGCCTTCTTTGCCGCGTGCATTGCCGATAGGTATGCGGTCGGCGCGTTTGAGCGCGGCGCCCAGCCGAATGCCCGAAGCTCGTCTGAGTTGCAGCAGGCAAGCACCTTGTCCCCTGCTGCGGAGAACTCTATGAATTGCACGAGGATTCCCCTGCCGCTCTTTCGCACGACCATGCGCGGAAGGCCGGATTTTAGCATGCCCAGGCGCTTTGCGTAATTGGTCTTGTTCTCCCTGCGCCTGCGGAACGCCACTTTGTATGTTGGTCCAGTTGCCCCTGCCATATTTTTCACCGTAGAAGGTTGTTGTTCTTGAGATAGATTTCAATTGCGGAGATGCCCTTGAAAGCGCCTCCCTTTATCATGCTGTAAATCTTCCTTCCGACCGCCTTGTCAAGCTTGCCTGCTTTTTGCATGCCAAAAAGATACCTGCGCTGCGAGCGCACCTTTGCCATCCAGGCATCCTTTGAATTGTTGCGCGCGTTTGCAGTGCCCTTCCTCTTGCCGTGCCCGCGCTGCCTGCCAAGCTTTCGCTGCGCAGCCCGGAGCTTTGCGCGTATGCGCGAAACGCCTTTCACGCGCACCTTTGTGATTGCACCAGTTGCAATAAGGCCGCGAACGTCGTCATGCGTGAGCGCCTCTCCTGCCTTTGCTAGCGTTGAGGGATCGAACCTTATGCGGTTCTCGCCAACGCGAAGTATTTTTGCGGCCAGGCGCCGGACTGTTTTCAAACCCATATTATCACTTTTGAAATATTCATGCATTCAGCACGCGCAGCGATAGTTCGCCTGCGCGCTTTATTATTGCGGCGCGCTTCATGGCGCCCACGCCGGATGCAATGCGCACGTGGATGTTGGAAAGCCCTTCAAGCTGCGACACGCGCTCTATTAGCGCCTCCATCTTGCCGGACGGGTGCATGTAGCGCACCGAATTTGCGTTGCGGTAGCCGATTGACGGGAGCTTTCCCATGTAGCGCAATTTCTTGAGCTGCTTGTTGTCGATTCCCCGCGGGCGCTTCCAGCCTTCCTTTATGCGCGAGCGGCTGGTGCGGCCGTAATTGGTCCGCTGGAACGTTGGCTTTTTGCGTTTTGCTATTTCTGACATATGTTCACCATTATTCTATTACTGGATACACGCCATCCTGGAACACGCGCGAGTCAAGCTTGCGTATCTTTGTTGCCGTGCGCAGGTTCGCAAGAGTCTGGCCCACATCATTCTTGCTCGGGCCGGATATTGTCATTGCCTGCCCCTTGGATTCGACTTTCGTGTCCCCGATTATATTTGCGTGCCTTGGCTGCTTTTCCCCAAGGAAGTTCTTTATCAGGATTTCCTTCCCCTTGATCTCGATTGCGATCGGGAAGTGCGAATAAATTATTTTGAGATTGTGCGAGTGCCCCACTGTCACGCCATTGGCCATGTTCCGCAAGTGCGCGGCAAAAGTGTTTGCAAACATCTTCGGGCCAGTGATTGTGACTTCGCCGTCCTTTTGCTCTATCTTTATGTCATTTGTCGGAAATTGCATGGTGCAGCTGCCCTTGGGGCCCTTCATCGTGAGAGTGGGGCCCGAAATGGACAATTGCACACCTGTTGGAAGTTTCATCATTTTCACCTAATATATGTAAGCCATGAGCCTGCCGCCCAATCCGGACGTCTTTGCCTGGTCATTTGTCATCATGCCCTTGGGAGTGGATACAATGAGAAGCCCGAACCCGACACCGGGGATGAAGCGCTGCTCCCAGGATGCCCAGTCTGCCTTCTTGACAGGCGAGCGGGGCTTTATGACGCCGCATTGGTTAATCTTTCCTAGAAGCTTGATGCGGAACACGCCGGACTGGCGCAGGTCGACGAACTCAAAGTCGCCGATGTAGCCTGCGGTCTGCAGGATTTTGAGCGCCTCGCGCACTATCTTGGAGGGGCGGACCTCGCACTGCTCGCGGCCTTCGCGCTCGTGCGTTTTTATCGTGTTAAGAGCCTCTGCCAGTGTGTCGTTCGCCATAAGCATGCACCCTAGTATTTCCGAAACCCGATCGACTCGCCAACTTCGCGGAAGCAGCGCCTGCATGTTATCAGGCCGTAGCTGCGTATCAGGCCGCGCGCGCTGCCGCAGAAGCGGCACTTGCGCTTGCCTTTGCCGGCAAAGCGGTGTTCGATCGGGGTCTTCCTCTCTTCATCTGCCAACATATCACCATTCAAACTATACGACGTTGATTCCGATTCCCTTTGCAAACTCAAATGCATCCTCGCGCGTTATTTTGTGCTTTTTGCCAACATCCGAACGCGCATGCCTGCGCAGTGCGACACGCGCGCCGCGCCTGCGAAGGCTCACGCACACGTCAAAGCCGATGATGCCGATTTTCGGGTCGTATTTTGCGCCCGGGAAATCAATGTACTCTGGCACACCGAAGGAAAAGTTTCCGGTCCGGTCAAATGAGCGGCCGGAAATCGCGTTATCCTTTGCCTTAAGCGCCTTTAGCAGGAAATCCATTGCGAGTTTTCCGCGAAGCGTTGTCTTTGTGCCGATTGGATCGCCCTTCTTCAGGTGGAAGATGGGGTTTCGGACCTTGGCGGTTGTGAGCACTGCCTTGGCGCCAGAGAGCTTCTCGAGCAGGCCTTTTGCCCCCTCAAGCTCCTTGCCGCTTTTGCCAACGCCTATGTTCAGCGTGACCTTGTCGATCACAATTTGGCGCATTGGGTTTTCTTCCATCATTTTCACCAATTGAATGAATCGTCAACGGCAAACAGGTAGCCGATTGATGTCGTGAATTCGCCTGCCGCACCCTTGAGCCGCGCGACTGTCGCAAGCGAGCCCTTTGTGCTCACAATTTCCTCAAGCTTCGCAAGCTCTCCTGCGTGCTTCCCGTGCGTCACCATGCATTTGACGCCTGGCGCAAATGTTATGACTTTCATGACTTTCATTGACGGCAGCTCGAAGACAACCGTGTCGCGCACTGCCATCTTTTCCTTTGATATCAGGTTCCTGCCGTCGTGGAAAGAGAAGTTTGTGCGGCCGCCCACTAATGTGTTCCTGCCGCGTATCTGGCAGAGCTTGCGGCCTGCCTCGCCCTGCTGCACCTCGGTTGGCATAAGCTTGCCATTTCGCACTTCAATGCGGTAGTGCTTTCCCTGTGGCGGGATGGATATGATATCCATGAGCCCGATTGGCCGCCTGATGTCGTGCACCTTCTTGCCATCCACCAGAATCCCGCCCGATGTGAGCGCTGCCTTTGACTCGCGGCTGTCAAGTGTTATTTTGAGGATGTCGCGAAACAGGACGCCAAGGGGGATTGACTCGAACTTGGGATGCGGGCCTGGCATCGGCTTAATCATCCACTTGTGCGCCTTCTTGTCCTGAATCGGGACTAGCGATGTCGCGGTAATGCGCACGAAATGATTTGAGCCACCTTTCTTTGCCATATTATCAACTCAATTATTTTTTCCCTTCAAACTTTTTCAGCCTGTCTTTTGTAAAATCCCCTTCTAGAATTTCGATGTTGGAAGGCGAAATCGGCGCAGGCTTCTCAGCCCCCTTTGCGTTTCGCACCGTTATTCCCTCGATGTAAACTTTGATGTCCGAGTAGTCGGCTTCAAGCACCTTGCCGATGTGCTTTTTGTGCTTGCCAACCATGATTTTGACCTTGTCGCCCTTGCGGATGAGCACTGCGCGGGGCCTGCCTGCAAGCTTTGCGCGAAGCTCCTTGGACACGTGCGCATGCATCATGTTCTTGCGCATTGACATTGGCGCAACATAGCGCAGTTTGCGCTGTTTTCTGGGTTTGCCGCTCTCTATCATAAATATCACATCATTCCATTACACTACAGCTGCCGCGATTGCGGCGATTTTCGGGTAGCGCTCCGCGACCTCGCGGGCGATTGCGCCCTTAATCTCGGTCCCGACCGGAAGGCCGTCATCGTCCACAAGCACGCCGGCATTGTCCTCGAAGCGGATGCGAATGCCGTTTGGCCTGCGGTACTCCTTTCGCTGGCGGACGATGCACACACGCACCACTTTCTTCTTCATGGACGGGTTGCCTTTCTTAACCGCACATATCACGATGCTGGAAATGCCTGCTGAGGGAACACGGGTGTGGCGCGCCTTTGTGCCAATAACGCCGATTATCTGAAGTATCTTTGCCCCGGAATTGTCATTGCAGACAAGGCGTGAGCCTACGCTTAGGCCCCGTGTTATGCGCGATCCAAGTCCCTTCATATTTTCACTCGTGAATCATGGGTTCATTCTTTCTTCTTCACTGCGAGTGATGGCTCTTTTTCATCAGACTGCTTTGCCATCTTCTCAAGCTTCTCCTCGCGGATAAGCTCGCCGCGCCTTACTCCCTTTGCAATAATCTTTGTGACTATCCATGACTTTGTCTTTGAGATTTTCCGGCACTCGGAAATCTCAACCTCGTCGCCCATCTCGGCTTTCAACTCGTCGGTGTTGTGCGCCGGAATGCGGGATTTTGCGCGCGCATACCGCATGTATTTGGGGATGAAATGCGTCGCGTCGCGCTCGACAATGACGGTGTTCTTTGCCTTGTCGGAGACTACTATGCCCCGCTGCACAAAGCCGCGGATTGAGAGTGGCCGGTTTTTTTCGTCCATATTATCACATTCGATTTTTCACTTTGATTTTTTTCTTACTTTGATTTTTTCGTCCGGTCTTCGGAGCGGAACGCGAGGCGCGCGCCGTCTATTGCGGCTTTGCGCCTTCCAAGCAGGAACGTGAATCGACATTCCCGCTTTGGCAGCGTTTTTTCCCCGGATTCCGTTTGCAGCACAAGCGTGTTCTTGGTCTCATCCACCACCATGCCAGAAAGCCCAACGTATGCCTTGCACACGGATTTTGCCACCTTGCATTCCAGCCCGAGAAGTTCGTGCTGGTGCAGGTTCTGCGGCGTCCGCATGAAAACACCTATTTGACTACGCTTAGCACAACGGTGATTGACGATTCGAGGTACCCGAGCGACACGAGTATGGGCTTGACCTTGCTCTTGTGGTCGCCCTGCAGTATGATAATGCCGTCCTTGGCCGTTCCGCCGCAGGCGCGCCTTGTCTTGAGCTCCCTTGCAGTGTCCTCGATTTTCCCCTTGTCAATGCCCTCGATTATGGTCACGAGCTTCTTGAACTTCTTTTTCGTGACGAATACGCGTATCTTCTGCACGTCCTCCTTTTCGAGGATGTCGCAGGCGCATATTTCCTTCATCAGGCCGCATTTTGGGCAGATATCAACCAACTTTGCTCACCTCTTCTCCGGAGGCTTTGCCTCCACTGTTTTTTGCGATGCAGCTGGGGAAACCCCCGGCTGCGTTTGCTCGTTAGATGGAATTGCAGATTTTGCCTGCGATGGAACATTTTCCGCTTGCGGTTTTTGCTCAACCGGGGTTTTTGCTGCTGGTGATGCTCCTGCCGTTTTTTCTTGCGCATTTGACGGCGTGCTTGCTTTTTCCGCTTGCTTCTGCACATTCGATGGCGCGCTTGCCTTTTGCTCTCCTGTCTTTGAGCTCTTCTTCTTTTCCACCGCAACGTGCGCGATGCCGATTTTCCTCTCATGAAGAATGGTGCGGATGCGCGAAATGGTGTGGCGCAGCTCTGAAATCTTGCCAGGGTTGCTTGTGCGGCCGCCCGTCTTTATCTGGCCGCGCTCAAGCGCCATTTCCAAAACGCATGCGGACAGCTTTTCCTTTAGCTGCTCGTCCGTCATGCCCCTTGCATCGTTTGCGCGTAGGATTGCCATATTACTTCCTTCTCCTTGGCGGGTGCTTGGATGCTTCCAGCTCCGCCTTCTTTGCTTCCTCCTTCCTGTCTGCGTCCGTAATTGAAGGCGCGTTTGCAACGTCCTCTGCTGCCGCAATCACGCGAGGAATCTCAATCTTTACATTTTCGCCCCTGCCCGGAAGCTTGGTGCCCGGCATCAGGATGCGCACAAGCACGCCGATTGCGCCGGACTTCGGATATGCGGTGACATGGGCCCTGTGCACAAGGCGCGCAGGCTCGCCGGCCTTGGGAATGAAGCCGGACATGACACGCAACTTCTTTGAGCGGCCGCCCTTTGCGGCTATCTTGCCTGATGCGACTATTTCTGCGCCCATTGCGCCAGCGCGCATGATGTCGCGAAGCGCCGAGTGCAAAATTGCGCGAAGCTTCTTGCCCATCTCTATGTAGCGGCAGACGTTCTTTGCGATGATGCGCGGCTCAAGTGCGGGGTTTGCCGTCTCCACAACCGATATTTGCGGGTTGTCAATCTTGAAGTTTGCTTTTATCGCATCAGTAAGGTCCTGTATGGACTTGCCCTTCTTGCCAATCACGCGGCCGGGGTTCATGACCTCGACTGCTATGCGCGTGACAAGGGGCGTGCGCTGCACGTCAAGGCGGGAGAATCCTGCCCTGTCAAGCTCGCGCTCAAGGAAATTGGAAACCTGGTACTTTGTTATTGCCTCTTCGATGAATTTTTTTTCTACAGCCATGATTTGACCCCATATGATTACAATGACGGCTTATTGCCCTCATGAGTTGAGCTGTGCGCCGCAGTCCTCTGCGCCGCATTCTCGGCATTTTGCGCTATTTTTTGCGCCGCCTGCTCCTCTTTCTTTTCTTCGGCTTTTTGCGCAGATGATTTTTCAGCCTGCGCCTTTTGCTCTGCGGTTTGCGCTTTTGTTTCCGCTTTCTTCGCGTCGGTTTTCGCGTCCGTCTTCTTTTGCTCGTTCGCCGCCGTTTTTATTTCCGCCTTCTTCGCGTCTGTTTTCTTCTGCTCCGCAGCCTTCTTTGCCGCAAGCGCCTTGTGATGCTCAGGAATTTTCATCTCCTGCAATACAACCTGTATGACCGCAGTCTCATAATCCATCCTGATGCGCTTTCCCTTGGGCGACATTCGCGGAAGCGTGTCCTGCTTGTTTGCGGAAATGTGCGCGATTTTTGTTGGAGCAAGGCCTTTCTTGTTAGCATTGCCAAGCGCGCTTTGCACGACGCCGAGTATCACCTTGGCGCACTTCACCGGCCAGCCGCCCTTCTTGCCTCCAAGCTCCCTGCGGTGCCCCTTGCCGGAGTTGTGGCTGCGGAACCAGATTGCCTTTTCCCCAACCGCGGCAAGCTGCAAAAATTCTATCGCGCGCTCGGTGTTGCGGCCGCGCACCGCACTGCATACCTGGCAGGCATCCTTGTACGATATATTGCTGCCGTAGAGTATCGCATGGGCGGACTTGCCCGGTTCCGGTGCCTTGTATGCGTAGCTGGTTGTCATGAACATCACTTGAGCGGGATGAACTTTGAGCCTCTCGTTGCGCCAACGCCAGGGCCGGAGTGCAAGACTCTGCCGGTCGAGTGCGCGAAATCGCCAAGGCGATATCCTATCTTGTCAATCGTGATTGTGAGCGGCTTGAATTCCTTTCCGCTGTGCACCGAGAACTTGAGGCCGACCCATTCGGGCAAAATGACTGCGTCGCGCGCCTGCGTCTTTATCACTTTGTCAGGATTGGTTTTCTTTATGCCGTTCACGTGCTTTATGAATTGCTTGAAGCGCAAATTCTTTGAGCCGGCGCGCAATACAGCGCGGCGCGCACGGGACGTGAGAAGGGCGAGCCCTTCTTCCTTGCCCATGGCTGCTATTTCCTCTGCGGTTTTTCCGCGGAATGTTTCAATCTTTGCCATAATCATTACCCCGTTTACGCCCTAGCCTGCCTTTCCTCAAGCTTCATCTCTTCAACATGCGACTTCTTGCGGCCGGTGCTGCGCGCTGCGATGTGACCGACTTTCCTGCCCGGCGGCGCGTTGCGGCTCGTCATTGAAGAGCGGCCCTTGTGATGCTGCTTGCCGCCGAACGGATGCGTGTAAGCTGACATGTGGACACCGCGGTTGACCGGCCACTTGCGGTTCTGCGCGTGCTTCTTGTAGAAGTTTGCGCCTGCCCTCATCATCGGGCGCTCAAGGCGTCCGCCTCCGCACACGATGCCAAGCTGGCAGCGGCATGCGTCCTGGAGCTTGAGTGTCACCTTGCTTGGAAGCCGCACATAAACGTAACCTTTTTCATGCGAGACAACTGTGGCATACGAGCCTGGGCTGCGGACAAATTTTCCGCCAGAGCCTGGCCGTATTTCAAGATTGTATATGAACCCGCCGTCCGGGATGCTTGCAATCGGGAGCACTGAGCCGAGCACAAGCTCGCCTTTGGGCCCGGAGTAAACGTTAGAGCCTATTGAGCCGCCTTCGGGCGCAAGAAGCATTAGCTTCTCGCCATTCTCGTAAAGCACGTTCATCAGAAGCGCGCCGCGGGCCGGGTCGTCTATGAAATCCATTATCTGCCCGCGCAGCCTGCCTGTGCGCTCGAAATCATCCATCCTGCGATACACTAATTCCGCCTTGTAGCGGTGAGATGGCGCAGTGTAGCACTGCGAGCCCTTTCCCCTGCGTTGCTGCTTTAGTAGCTTTCCCATTTAGACCATCTTGAGCTTTGCCGCGATTGTGTCGGCCTTGAATCCCTTTGCAAGCTTTATGTACGCGCGCTTCTCGCCCTTCGGGGTGATGTATGTGTTCACCTTTGCGACCTTTACCGCAAAGCGCTCCTCCATCTCGCGCTTTATCTGCGCCTTTGTCGCGCCCATCTCGACTACGAAAACCATCTTGTTCTCGCGCTCGACTAGGCCCACTGCCTTTTCCGTTGAGATGGGGTAGAGAATTGCCATGGATATCACGTTGATTTTGCCATTTCTTCAAGCGCTGTCTCAGAGTATATTGTGAGCCTGCCTGCGTGCGTGCCTGGCGCAAGCATCATGACAGAGAGGGATTTCACATCCGACACGTCAACGCCGGAAATGTTCCTTCCTGCACGCATGATGGGCGCCTCTTTTGCGCCGACGATTATGAGCACGGACTTGGGGGTGCGGTTGCCTCCGATTCTCCGGCTGCCAACACCCGAGCGAGCCTTGCGCTTTGCGCCCCGCTCCAAGTCTGCGGTGAGGCCGAGGGATTGCAGCGTTGCAACAACCTGCTTTGTCTTTGAAATTGAATCAAATGACTTTTCAAGCACGAGTGGAAGTGCTGCCTTCATGTCTGCTATTTTGTGCCCGCGCTTCTCAACAAGCGATTTGTCGGCGGTTGCGGCAATCGCGCACGCAAGCGCCTTTTTGTATTCCTTCCGATTCATGCGCTCGACAATTGTCTCCTCTACTTTGGGCGGGTGGGCGCGCCTTCCTTTCACGGATGATGGAATCCTGCGCACGCGGCCAAATCTGCCTTTTGGCAATATTTCATGGGGCAATCTTGACATGCCCTTGTTCTTGTTTGAGCCAAAATCGTCTTTCCTGCCTTTGTATTTTGCAGATGTTTCCATGCCTGCCCAGATGTAGTTGCCCTTTGGCTGGTATTCCTTTGTCTGGTCGGAAATGACTGCGCGGGAAATCAGCGAGAGGATGGGGTGCTGGTCAAACTGCTGCGGCAGCTCGACTTTGCGCACCGGCTTGCCTTCGATTGACAAAACATCAGCTTTCATAAATATCACTGCTTGGAATCCGTTGAAATGTGCTTGAGCGCGATCGGCTTTGCGCCACCAGAGGGCGCGCGCATTCCGCAGCGCATGCGGATTAGGCGCTTGACAGGGCCTGCTATCGAGCCCTTGATGAGCACGTAATCGCCGTTAATAATGCCGTAGTGCAAAAATCCGCCCTTGGGGTTTATCCCGTTGCCCGAGCCGATTTTCATAATTCGCTTTGATATCTCAGTGCGCTTGTGGTAGCCGTGCTGGCCTGCCATCGGGACAGTGTACATGACATAGCCTGGGTGCCAGGGGCCCAATGTGCCGATGTGGCGGCGCTTGCCGGTTGCCTTGCGGCGCTGCAATGAGGTGCCAAAGCGCTTTGCCTGCCCTTCCCAGCCCTTGCCTTTTGTGATTGAGAGCGTGTCGATTATTTCGCCCTCCCGAAAAACATCTGCGAGCTTGATATCTTTTCCGAGAATGGAATTCGCGTATTCGAGCTTTTCCGCGCAGTCCTTGCCGCCGACTGCTATTTCCATCGCCTCAACGCCCTTCTTTCCAAAGCCGGTCTTGCCCGGGCTTGCGTATGCTAGCACGAAAACATTGTCGATATTAACAGGCGCAGGAATGGCAGGCGAGGCTTCTTTCTTTTTTATGCCCAGGGGGGCGAGAAGTTTTGCATCAGATGAGAAGAAGTCGGAGAGAACATGGCCGGCTTTATAGAAGCGGATTGCAAAAACAGACATCGGAGGGACTTCAAGGACCGTGACAGGCGCCGAAACCTCGGTGCCTTTTGTCGGCGAGGGTGAGTCGTCGATGAAGAGGACGTGCGTCATGCCGGCTTTGTATCCGGCAAACCCAAGAAGCCTTTTTTCAGTGATTTTTGGCCAGGCGCCCACAGTAGGCATCTGGCTGACCGCGCGCTTTCGCGGCCTGAATGCAAGCGATCCCTTTCGGTGGCTTTTTCTTGCGCCCATGGCAACAAACTCTCTAAGCCTTGCCTATCCTGCAAGGTGATTTCCGGCGGAAGCCGGAAGTGTCATCTTACTTACACCGAATAAAAATGTAAGAAGAGTGGGATGATTATTGAGACAGGGCTTTAAAACGGTTTCGGCGAGCGCCAAGGTGCTTAAAGGCGTGGGGAACTAAGATAAAACACCTGATTAAATGCAAATTAGTGAGAGCGCAAAGCGCCCCTATGTGAATTTGAAAAGGCACACGAAAGATACCGACAGGTGGTGGATGCGGCACTTTGGCGGCGTTTCTTTTTCCCCGGGTGGCACCGCTTACTCATCACACAATGGGAACTGCACCTCTGGCCGCAGTGCGTTCATGCTTCTTCATGGCGACGAGCTGCCGCACCACATGAGAATGCCGCACAGTGCAAATGGGCGGGAGCGCAATAAAATCCTTGCTGCCGCACGTGAAAATGATGCAAATAAGCACAATCCGCGGCATATTGGACGGAGAGCCAGCCGCACGCATGAAGAAAAATCGCTTGAGCTTCTTGTGCTCACGCAGGAATTTGTCCTGGAAGTTGAAGGGGAGGGCGGGGCGAAAAAAAGTATAACACGGAAATAAATATAATTTGTGGGCGCGAAATGCGCTAACGAGAAAGGGGTGAGTTGCATGGTAGAAAGGCCATTGATTCCATTGCAGTACAAGGAGCTTGACGGATTGTCCGAGAAGCAGATCGCGCAGCACCATGACGTGCTGTATGCAGGGTATGTGAAAAAGACCAATGAGATAAGAAAGGCATTGGAAAACGTTGACCTTGCATCTGCGAATGCTACTTTTTCCGCGCTGCGAGAGCTCAAAGTCGAGGAAACATTTGCGATAAACGGCGTGAAATTGCATGAGGGGTATTTTGCGAACCTTGGGGGCAAGGAAGGGGCAGAAGGCGAGATTGCAAAATGGATTGCAGAGGATTTCGGCTCTGTGGAAAAATGGGAGGCTGAATTCCGCGCAGAGGGAGTCGTGTCGCGCGGCTGGGTCATTCTGGCATTTGACCTCGAAGAAGGGAGATTGTACAATTACGTGTGCGACATCCACAATCAGGGCGGAGTGTGGGGCTCGGTGCCGGTGCTCATCCTGGATGTGTACGAGCATGCGTACTTCATAGATTATGCGACAAACCGCAAGGGGTACATTGACGCGTTCTTCAAGAACATAAAATGGGGCGAGTGCAACGAAGTGATAAAGAAGTACAAACTGGCTGAATTCCGCAAGAACCGCAAGGCGTGATGCAAGGTTGAAAAAGCGCGCCTCTAAGCCTCAGGGTCAAGCTCAGATGCCTTTACGCTGCCGGTGTATTGGAACTTTTTTGCATCTGTCAGGTGCTGGTGGCGCAGGCGGTACCATTCTACGAAGAATGGGTCGATTTCGCACACAAGCGCCTGCTCCTTTTCATCCGCCTGCGCAATGCATTTGCCATGAGGGTCGAATATGGCTGAATTCCCGCAGAACTTTTTTTCGCCGCATGCGCCCGCGGGATTGCAGCCCATTGCAAAAAACTGGTTTTCGATTGCGCGGGCGCGAAGAAGCGTGAGCCAGTGCTCCTTTTCATCCTCTTGGAATGCGCCGGATAAGAAACAAAAGAAGCCCCAGGAGAGCCCGAACTCGCGCATTGCCTCGGGAAAGCGCAAATCATACGAGAGGAATGTTGCGGAGCGGAAAGTGTATGTGTCAAAATAGGGGATATTTTCGCCGGCTGAAAAATACGGTGTTTCTCCTGCGATTGAGTGCAGGTGGATTTGCTCGTATTTGCAAATCAAATTGGCATTCTGGTCAAAGACAACGGAAACTTTTTTTGGCAAGCCAGCGGCATTGCTTGCTCCTTCAATGAACGAGCCGATTGCGTATGCTTTTTTTTCAGCTGAAAGCATGCGGAGGAATTCTGCTGTTTTGCCTTTCTCATTTTCCGAAAATCTCGCCGCGTCTTCTATGCACGGGCCGGTTGCGAAAAGCTCGGGGAAGAGGAAAACGTCTGCTGAAATGCCTTTGAGAAGCTCCCGCGCGTGCGCTAAATTTGCATCAATATCCTTTGGGGAGATTTGCATCTGGGCAAGCGCGATTTTCATCGTATGCTTTGGGTGCGGAAAAATTATTAGCCCGAGGGTATCGAATCTTTGCAGTAGCCGCCGTTTGGATTGCTGCATGTGTATGTGCCAGGGCAGTATTCTTGGCATTCCGCATCGTTTTGGCACCATGAAAATTCATTGCATTGAATGTGTGGTGGCGCTTGGCCGCAAATGCCGTTTCTGCATAAGCCGCCAAAACAGCAATCATATGAAGAGCCGCACGGCTCGCCCTCAAGTGAACATATGCAGGTAGTCTGCTCGCAATTGCCGCTGCAGCACTCTAAATCCGAGCCGCAAGAGCCGCTTCTTGGAGTGCATGCAGTGCATGTGCGCGTGCTTTCAGAGCACTCAAATCCGCTGCAGCAGTCGGAATCGCTGGCGCAGCCATCCGCATCCAGCCCGCATGAGGCGGCGCATTGGCCGTTTACGCAATATTGGGATTCGGAGCAGCAGTAGGAGGAATCCGCGCAGTCCATGCCTTCTTCGTAGCAGCAGTGATTGTTGTCGCACCTTCCTCCGGGGCAGCATTCTGCATTAACTTCGCACAGCCCGCCGGGAGCGACACAGTTTATGATCCTGCAGAAGCCGGGGTTGATAAAAGTTGAGCAGTAGCCGTTGGCACAGCAGCCGCCGTTGTCCGGGTTGCCGCTGTCGCATTGCTCGGCATTCTCGCTGCAGCGGCAGGTGTATCTTGGAGTGTTGATGTCGCATACGTATCCCTGGCAGCAGCCGCCGTTGTCCGGATTTGCGTTTGTGGCGCAATAATCCCCGATGCCAGAGCAGCCGCCCATTCCAAGCATGCATGTGTTGCCAGTGCATGCATTCTCCCCGCAGCAATCCGTTGCTGACAGGCAGTGGCCGCCCACTTGCGAGCAAACAGTTGAGCACTGGTTCTCCTCGGTGCAATCGTTGCTCAGGCATTCGTTCGGGAAATTGCATGAACCGCTTTCTATCCTGCAATATCCGTTGAAGAAGAATGTGATATCCGGGCAGCAGAGTGCAGGGTTTTGCGTTGCCATGCCCTGCGAAAGGCATCCGCAGTCATCTTGGCAGGTTTCGTAGTCTTCTTCGCCATTGCATATTTCGTCCCCGCATATTGGAATGGGCTGCATGCAGGTGTTGCCATCGCAGAAATTTGAGCAGCAATTCAAATTGACGCCATTGCAGCCGCTTGCGCCATCAGGCATGCAACATGCAGTGGGGCCCTGGCTCCCTATTTGCGCGCATGCGAGGGGCTCGCTTGATTCTGCTGTTTGGCAGCAGTCCGAAGGCATTTCACATTGGGCGCCGATGCCGCCGAGGCAGCACACGCTTCCAAATCCATCAGGCCGTTCATTGCATGAGGCGCCTTGTGAGCAGCATTGGGAAGAATCCGAGCAGAAATCTCCGTTTGCAATGCAGCATTGGCTGCCATCACAAAGTGAGGAGCAGCATTCGGCATTGTCAGCACATGTTTCTCCCGCTATTGTGCAGAGTGGGATATCGCAATCGGCGCACGGTATGGGAGTTCCATAGTCCCCGCCGCATGTGTCAATCCCATCGGCAGAAGTATAGCAATATTCCAGCCCGAATTGCGTGCCAGAGGGCATGCCTTCTGGAGTATTTACGCCAATCGTCATGCGCCGCCCTGCCTCAAAAACAATGTTTGCATCTGTTGCGTATTTCTCATCCTTTCCAATGGGCTTGACTACGACTTTTCGAAGCCTTGCCGTGTCAGCGGCGTTGTTTTGCATCACTAGGTCAAGCCCTGCGGGCTTTGCCTTGGAATCAATGACTGCAAAAGGCTGCTGCTGCGCCCATTTTGCGCGCCCCGCATCCTCTCCTGCGGATGCGCCCCAGCCAGGGAAAAAGCCGAGAAGGGAGGCTGCGATGATGCCGATTATCAGGACCACTGCAAGGATGATTACGTATTCCGTTGTTGAAGTGGCGCGCATAGATTGAAGAAATGGGGGCTTGGAATAAAAAGATATCACAAAAATGGAATGTGGATGCGCTGATGCGCGTGAGTTGCGCTTATTGGGCAGATGCCAAATTGTTGTTTTTCCAGCTGTGCTAAGGATTAAAAGCGTGCATTCGAAGTAGCTTTCGGGATTCCATGTCATTTGAGCTCATACTTGTTGCAACTCTTTGGGTGAGCATTGTTTCCCTTACCGGAATGGCGTTTTTCTTTTTGAATGAGAGGTATTTGCGCGTCTCAATAATACTTCTTGCAAGCCTTGCAGGCGGGACGTTTCTTGGCGCGGTTTTTTTGAAGCTGCTGCCCGTGGCGCTTGCGAATGCGCCGGCGCCGATGGTGACGGGCTTTGTGCTTGCAGGCATCGCACTTTTCTATTTTGTGGAGAGGGTTGTGGACTGGCACCAGCACGCGCACCAGCACGAGAGGCTTGTCGGCCCGAACAACCTGATTGGGGACGGCTTGCACAATTTCTTTGACGGATTGGCAATCGGCGCGGGCTACATAATAAGCCCGGCAACAGGAATCATTGCAACCGTTGCCGTGATCATGCACGAGATACCGCAGGAAATCGGGGATGTGCGCCTCATGATAAAAAGCGGCTTTAGGAAGGAAAAGGCAGTTGTGCTCAATCTGTTCTCCGCGCTGCTTGTGGTGTCGGGGGGCGTGGGCTTCTTTGCCATTTATTATTATGCCGGGGGGATGATTCCCAATCTAGAGTATTATGGGCTTTCCCTTGCGTGCGGCATGTTCATCTACATTGCAGTGACAGACCTCTCGCCTGATTTGCACAGGGAGATACTGCCGCCGCAGCTCTCGAATTTGCAGTTCGCGCTTGTGCTTGTTGGAATACTGTTCATCGCAAGCGTTGTGGCGTTTGTGCAGTAGTGTTAGTTCTTCCTGCCGAAAAAAGATAGTATGGTGCCGACAATTCCTCCTGCGCCGCCGCCATCATTACCAGCTGCCTTCGAATGCCCGCCTTCATCGCCACCGTTTTTGCCAGATGCCGTTGCATGCGAATCTGTGCCGCCGCCTTTTGATGCCCCACCAGCGCGATCATTTTTTGCATTTCCAGAAATAATCGCTTCAAGATCTTCTGCCTCTTTCAAATTTGCCAAAATCTTTTCTTTTGTGATGCCGCCAAGCTCTGCCTTTTCCCGCTCAATGCGCAAGTGCCGCGCGAATTCGGCATCATCATCTGATGCGGTTTTGTCATGAGCAGAAATTTGCGCATATGCATCTGACGCCTGCGGGGAATGTGCTGAGAGGTAGGCAGATGCAGAATCGATTTTGCCGCCTTCCTGCCCGGAATGCGCGGATGAATTGGCAGGGAAGGCGCCGTGCTTTCCATCTACGCGAAGGAAATGTGAGTTCTCAAGTGCGGCTATCTGCTCAAGCCATGCGCGGTGCGGCACGATTTGGTGCCTGAATGCCGCAGGCTCTGCCATCTCATGGCGGAGGCGGGATTCGTTCCAATCGCACATCTGGGCAAGTGCAAGCGCCGCTTTTGACGAAAGCCCCAGTTTCTGCAAAGATGAGGCAAGCGCATCCAAATCTGCTCGTGAAATTTCAGGGAATCCAAATTGCTGCAGGTTTTCCTCCTGCGCCATTTTGAGCAAATGCGGCAGGGGGAGGGATTTTATTTTGCTTATTTGCCCCAGGCGCGCATTTTGCAATTCCTGCGCAAGCTGCTGCCGCTTTTTGTGCCTGCCGATTTTCTCCACATCCAACTGGGGCTCTTGCGCAAGGGATTCGATACATGAGAGCAAATTCTGGAGCCTGCCCTTTTCCTTTTGCAACTGCCATTGCACCTGCTCGATTGCAAACTCATTGTCCTCCATTTTGTGCCCAAGCTCGAGGATGGAATAATATTCCTCCGCGGCATGCGCCGCCTTTTCCATGTCCCCCTTGCGCATAATCTTGATGATGTCCGCCATGCGCCGCCCGTGCTCAAGGGAAATTTTCTTTGCATCGAATTCGGAAACGAGCGCCTTCTCGAATTTTCCTACATCTTTCCCCTTGCGCCGGACTTTGCGCGAGAATTTTATTTTTGTGGCAAATGCGGCGTGCGCAACCTTGTCTTTTTTTGCAAACAGCTCCCCGAAATCAGCGATGATGTCTGCCAAGTCATCGGAGAGGGAGAGAAGCGTGGGGAAATCCTCGCTGGAATATTTGGAAAGCGCTGAATCTAGGGATTTTCTTTCGGACATGAGGGATTCAATTTCTTTTTTTTCGGGAAGCAAAAAAACCACGTTCGCAAATTGTTTGGCAGGCGGGATTTAAATGGAAAGCTACATGGAGAAGAAAATGGCAGATTCATGGCAATAAATAAAATAACGCCCTTCCCTAGGCTAGTGTGGAACTGGATGCGTTAAGGAAAATAAAAAAGCTGAAAGCAAAGGTGCGGCTGCCCGGTGAAGTGATGGGAAGGAGGCAAGCATCCTACCTGTTTGTGATTCTCATTATGGTGTTAGGCATAGCCATTGCCGGAGCTTCGGCAGGCATGGGTACGGGCAAACCAACACCGCCGTTTGCGAAAATGGCGGTTGATGAGCGCTCAAACGAGTGCGGGTGGCACTGGTCGAATGGCACGGCGCCTTTGGGTTGGAAGGATACCTCATGGTACACCGAAAGCGTGATAGCCACTGAGTTCGGCAACTGCACTTTCCGTAGCAACACAATCTATGTGCAGCAGGAAGAAATTGCAAAGTGCTGCGAAAAGCTTGGGCTAAAATACGCGCCGCAGAATCTTAGCGAGGAGCCACCCGTTTCATTGGAAATAAATAATGTTACCCGTGAATGCAGGGCGCTTAACTGGAGCGCCGCTGGCAAATACTATGAAGAAGGCTTGCCTGCCCCGAATGGCTCGCAATGGATGCCATATAGTATAGTTGACAGTAAGCGGTATGTCAAAACTATGAAAGGAATCTGCTATCCAAGCGTCGGTGAAAGCACGGCAGTCATCAAAAAGTGCTGCGACGAGCTTGGGTATGCCTACGTGAATGAGATGAAAAATACTTACGCCGCAGGCGAAACAAGCGGTCCGGGAATAGAGCTTTCAAGATTCAACTGGGGCACCTTCCTTATTTTTGCATTGGCGGCATTCTTTTTGGTAATTATTGCAACGGCCATATGCTACTTTGCCAGCAAGCGCAAGAAAGGGAAAATGCGGCAGAAAAAAATCCCGTCTGGCTGGCAGAAGGTTGCGCCCATATTGGCATTTTTTGTTCTTTTGTCAACCGGGTTTTTGCTGTTCATATTTCTTTGGCAGCCGGCCCAAGCGTTTTTTCATGATCTTGCTATTTTCCTGAGCCTGGAAAAAACACCAGTTATTCTGCCCCATTCCGGCGAAAAAGTAATGCTAAATGTGATACCGAGCTCCGGCAATTACAAAATCAGCAATTATCGGGCAGAGCTCAAAGAACCGTCACGGTACATATATTACGGGTCCTTTGTTGGGGCTGGCGTGGGATTTCATAGTTTCTTCAACTATTCTGACCACGGGCTTGGATATACCCGCGAAATCGATTCGTATACTAGTACAAATATCAAATATTCATGCATAAGAGGAGACTGTGGAGGCTTGCTAGAAGACGTAAACCGGACCATCCAAAATCTTTCTGGGAGATTTCCGTATCCGTTCAATGCGACAATCTGCTTCTCAAACAATGCATATTCCAATGTTTTTATTGCCTCTAGGGATGAAATAGCCGAAAGCACAGGGGCTGGTTGCCCCGTCAGGTAAAGCTTCCGCTGCCCAGTAAATAAAAGAAAAAACCTACAAATCCAGGAAATCGTTCGGCGTTGGCGGGTCTGGTTTATCCCCTTTGCGGGCGCGTATCGCACGGACGACTTTCCCAAGCATGTCGCGCGGCATGGGCTCGTATCCCGCATACTCCTGGTACGGGATTGCACGGCCCTGTGTCGCCGAGCGCAAGTCGTTTCCAAATCCGAACATCTCCGCAACAGGGAGCTTTACGATTATGTTTGAGGTCTCTCCCTCCTGTATCATGTCAAGCAACTGGCCGCGCCTGCCCTGAATCAGGGTGATCACGTTGCCCATGTAATCCTGCGGCACGATGATTGTGACTTTCTGCTTTGGCTCCTGCAATGTGACGCCCGCGTATAGCATGCCGGCGTATATGGGCCGCTTTGTTGCCGGGATTATCTGCGCAGGGCCCCGGTGCACCGGGTCTTCGTGGATTGTCGCATCCTCAAGGCGCACTTTCACGCCGACCACTTTCTCCTTTGCAAGCGCGCCTGAGTCCATTGCCTCTTCAAAGCCCTGTATGAGAAGCTCCATTATTTCGTTTAGGTACTGGATGCCGCGCGTGTCGTTTAGCAAAATGTTCTTGTTGTGTATGTCAAGGATGGATTTTGCCTCGTCACGGGGCATGCCGCACTCAACAAGCGTTTCCACAAGCGACTTGCCCTTTGGCCTGCCATCCGGTATTTTGCCCTCCAGCATGGCGTCATACACGGCTTTCTCAATAGGCTCGATTATGAATTTGAGCTTGGTGTGCTTGTTTGGGGATTTTCCCTCAATAGGCCCGGCTTTCCCGGAAATCATCTCGCGGTACACAACGATTGGCGGCGAGGTGACGATTGGGATGCCGCGCTCCTTTGTTATCTTGTATTCGATGATTTCAAGGTGCAGCTCGCCCATGCCGGATATTAAGTGCTCGCCTGTTTCCTGGTTGATTTCTACTTTGAGAGTCGGATCTTCTTTCCCGATCTGGCGAAGCGCTAAGATAAGCTTTGCAAGGTCCTTGGATTCCTTTGCCTCGATGCTCTTTGTGACAACCGGCTCTGCGTAGTGCTTGATTTGCTCGAAGGGCTGTATCTGGTCGGTGCTGATTGTCTCGCCCACATACACATCGCGCAGGCCGACGACGCCGACGATGTTCCCTGCGACCACATGGTCGACCATGACACGGTCAGGGCCCATGTAAATTGCAACCTGCTGCACCTTTTCCATTGTGAGGCGGGATGCAAGAAACAGCATGTCGCTTTTCTTCATCTGGCCCGAGAACAGCCGCACGACTGCGACCTCGCCTGCGTGCTCATCGTTCACGACGCCAAAGCAGATTCCGATTGTCTTTCCGTTCGGATCGCAGTTTGACATCCATATGCCTTCCTTTGACTGCGGGTCGCCGGCCCAGATGACCGGAATCCGGTATTTTTGCGCGACAAGGGGGCAGGGAAGGTGCTCAATCACCATGCCTAGCAATACCTCGTCAAGGGGGGATTTTTCCACAAGCGTCTTGTGGTCGCCTGCCTTGCAATAATTGTAAATGTCGGAGAACTTGATGCTGTACTTTGTCATGGACTTTATTGAGACTGCCCACTTGTGGAAAGCCGAGCCGAACACGATGTTGCCCTTTGCAACGCCTATTGCCCATTCGTCCTTCATGTCGGCAGGCGCATACTGGTCTACGATTTTGTTCAGGCCGTTTATGATTTTGATGAGCCGTGCCTGCATTGCATCCGCATCAAGCTGCAATTCGTTGATGAGGCGGTCTATCTTGTTGATGAAAATAGTGGGCTTTGCCTTTTCCTTGAGCGCCTGGCGCAGCACTGTTTCGGTCTGGGGCATGATGCCTTCCACAGAATCCACGACGAGAACAACGCCGTCAACTGCGCGCATTGCGCGCGTGACATGCCCTCCGAAGTCAACATGCCCGGGCGTGTCAATAAGGTTCACAAGGTAGTCCTTGCCATCCATGTTGAATGCGAGAGAAATGTTGGCGGATTTGATGGTGATGCCGCGAGCCTGCTCCTGCTCGTCAAAGTCCATGACGCGCTGCTCGCCTGCAAGGTCCTTTGAGATTAATCCCGCGCGTGCGACAAGGGAATCTGTCATCGTGGTCTTGCCGTGGTCGACGTGCGCGACGATTGCGACGTTGCGGACGTTCTCCACAGTCTTCATCATCTTGATGACTTCATCTACGACAAATTCCTTTCGCACCATTGAAAACTACCTCGAAAAATGAAGGAGCTAACAGATGAAAGCCCTAGCGGCGACAAACAGGCAGCCGTTAACTGCACGAATAAATTCGCCGTTGAAGCATTTGCAGCAGCGCATTTTCTGCTTTTGGCACACGCGCAATTATCTCGCGCTTCTTGCCATGCGTTCTGTCTCATCCTTCTTTTTGATTGCAAACGAGTTGTTCACGTCATTCTTTGCCGCAAGCTCGATTTCATTCGCAAGCGCCTCGGCAAGAGTGCGTTTTTCGTCAAACGCGCCGATGATTGCGGCAAGGGTGATGTTGCGCAGTGCCATGTCAAGCCGGCGCTGCGCCGAGACGTCAACTGCGACCTGGTAGGACACGCCACCGTATGAGACGCGGGTGAAGTCCTCGCGGGGTGCCGAGTTCTCAAGCGCCTCGACAAGCACCTGCACCGGGTTCTTCTTCGTCTTCTGCTCTATTAGCGCAAATGCATCCTGCACGATCTTGATTGCCTTTGTCTTCTTGCCCTGCATCGAGCCCTGCGTGCGGATGACCTTGCCAAGCGCCTTTTCGCCCGTGCCCCCGCGCATGAGCTTGTTTGCAAGCCTCTCGACAATGCTCACGAAGCGCTTGCCGAACTGGCGCTTTGTGTGCCTGCCGTGCGAGTGAGTTGCTGTGGCCAGGCAGATGTAATTGCGCAATGACGGGTCGCGCACTTCAATTGTTGATACGTCGTATTTCTCGAATATTTTCTCCATTGCATCACTTTCTCACAAATTATAAGAGGAAAAAAGCGGCAAATTAACATAGGTTGCAAGGCAACGCATGCCAATGCCGCACGAATGAAACTTACTTCCTTCCCTTCTTCTTGACCATCTTTTCGATGTCGGCTACTTTTGACACCAGCTGCAGATATCCCCCGAGGAGGAACATGAACACAAGGTAGAGCAGCTGCAATTCCGTCAGGCGGATGCCCTGCACAGTGTTCACAAGCAGAAGCCCGCCGAACACGACGCCAAGCGCCATGACAAGCTTCCACATTGTCTCTGCCAAGTCCGAAAACGCCATATCTGGCTCACCTCTTTGGCTTCTCCTTGCGCTTCTGCACAAGCATTTGGAGATCGACGCCGTTGACTGCTATGACTTTGTAGCGCACGCCGGGGATCGACCCCATCTGCCCGCGCTGGGAGCCCCCAAGGCCCTCTATTGTGACTTCATCATGCTCATCTATATAATTGATGGCACCGCTCCGGGGCGCGAACGCCGTCACAAGCTTGCCGTTCTTGATGAGCTGTATTTTGACGCATTTTATAAGCCCCGAGTGCGGCTGCTTTTGCTCGAGGGATTTCTTCTCAATCACGATGCCCTTTGCCTGCGGCGAGCCCTCAAGCGGGTCGAATTTCTCCTTGAGGTGCAGCTTCCTTCTTTTCCAGGTTTTCTTGAGCCAGCGCGAGTGCTTTGCCCTGCGTTGCAAATCGCGTCCTGCAAATTCTCCCTTTCCCATCCATTCACCATTTTGAGATTATTTACTTTGAATTCAAGCGCAAATCGCAGTTGAACTTCCGCTGCAGCATTGTGCGGCAGACCTTTATCCGCTCGCCGCCCCGCCCTATGGCAGAGCCGCGGTCGGTTTCAGCGACCGTAACATAGGCGGTTTTGGAATCCATTTTGTCGTGTATGTTTATATTTGATATGGGTATGCTGCCAAAGAGGCTCCGGATGAAATCCTCTATGTTTTCCGAATCCTCGAACACGAGCACCTGGCGCCCGAACGCGGACCGCACGCGCGTGATGTTCGCGCCCTTCTTGCCGATTGCGCGGCCCAGCTCTCCCTTGGCAACAAGGAAGACCACTGCCATGTCGTTTATCATGCAGTCGCGGACAGCCGCGTTTGTGAGGGACTCAAAAAGCGCCATGCACTTTATCGCGTCGTTGTCAAGCTCAACCATTTGCTTCCTCTTTCTTTGCAAGCGACATTATCTTGGAGTTGCCCGCATCCTGCACAGCAAGCACCGACACCGGGTGCGGCCTGCCGCACACAGAGCCAAGCTCGACAGAAGTGCCGGGGAACAGAAGAACTGCGACTCCTGAGAGCGCGGCGAATTTCTCAATGCCGGCCTTTTGGTACTTGGGGCAGTTTGCGGATATGACAAACGCCATTGCCGCGCCTGAGAGCGAGCGCTTGTAAGCTGTTCGCATGCCAAACTCGACCTTGCCGGAATCCACTGCCATGCGGATTGCGCGCTCAAGCGAGCCTTCGTTTTCGGTTGTTTTTTTCCGTGCCATATAAACGCACCTTTGGGGTTCTGTTTAGGTTAATGCTTGAATTTAAGCCTGACAGTGCCTGTGCCGACCGGCACGGTCTGCCCGACAATGATGTTTTCAGTGACGCCAATGAGCTTGTCGTCATCGGCTTTCACTGCGGCGGTGATAAGATGCTTTATCGTCTCCTCAAATGCCGCACGCGCAAGCACGCCTGCCTTTTCGCCAGACAATCCGTGCCTGCCGACGGATTTCACTGCGCCGTCCATGCACATTGCATCGGCAAGGAGCATGATGTGGCGCACGTCAACGTTGAGGCCTTGGAGGTCAAGCACCTGCTTTGTCTCGCGAATAATTGTGTTTCGCGCAGCCTCGATGCCAAGCACGCGCTCGACTTCCTTGACGTCGTTTGTGAATACGCGCTTTGCATCCACGCGCGGGTCCTTCATCACTTCGGCAATGTTCGAGCCGTATGTGCGTATGAAAATGCCGTCCTTTGCCTCGATTATTGCGGCGCGCTTGATTTTCTCCACGCCTTTTAGGTGCATTCCCTTCAGCTTGTTTGTGAGGCGGCGGATCAGCCTAAGCGATGTGGTGTTGGGCTTTACCGCGACGCGGTTGCCGGATGAGGTGACCGTGCCGCCCGCTGCCTTTATAGTTTTCTTGACATCCTCAACCGTGAGGCCTTCGAACTCCAAATTCTTCTCGTCAAGCACGATGTCTATTTTCTTTTCCACAAAGTCCTCGGATATTTCCGCGACCTGGGACAAGATGGTGCATTCAAGGTCGTCTGCGATAGTGCGCGCTTTTTTCGGGTCCTTTGCATATTCAGGAGACAGGTAAATGTCCATCAATGGCTTCTTGGGCTCCTTTTTCGCATCCACAAGCTCAATTAAGCGCGGAAGGCCTGTCGGCACCTGCTCTGCGACACCGGCATAGTGGAATGTCCTCATGGTCATCTGGGTGCCAGGCTCGCCTATTGACTGCGCCGCCAGTATGCCCACTGCCTCGCCAACGTCTATTTCGCGCTTTACTTTTGTTGCCATAGGAACACCGCTGTTACATCGCCTCGTCCTCGGGGGCTTTCTTCACCTCGAGGACTTCGCCCTTGGACTGTGATTTTATCGGGTCGATTCCGTCTCCGCCGTACTTGAACTGCACCACGATGCCGCGCGAGTCGCGCACCGACAAGTCGGATGCGACCACGAGGTCCTGCAAAGCGTTGATGAGCCGCCGCTGCATGTAACCGGACCGCGCAGTGCGGATAGCGGTGTTGACAAGCGATTCGCGGCCGCCCATTGCATGCAGGAAAAATTCAGTCGGGAGCAATCCCTTGCGGAATGAGTTTTGCACGAATCCGCGGGATGCCGCGCCGATGTCCCCGCGCCTGAAGTGCAAAAGAGTCCTGCCGCGGTAGCCGCGGGAGAGCCGCTTTGAGCGCACTGCCTGCTGGCCCACCATTGCAGCCATCTGGATTGCGTTCAGGAGCGAGCCGCGGGCGCCGATTTTCGCCATGATGATTGAAGTGTTTTCGTAACCTAGGGATTTTTCGAGAACTGCGCCGCCGGAGTCACGGGTCTTTGAGGTGATTGCCATGATGCGCTCCTCAAGTGTTTCGCGCATGCTTTTTCCCGCAGCGCGCTCAAGTGTGCCGTTCTTGAACTGCACGACAGAGCCGTCAACTTCGCGGCGCATCGTGTCCTGTATCTCGTCAAGCCTTTTTTGCGCCTCCTCGGACGCGGCATAATTCGCAATTGAGACTGACAGGCCGTGCAGCGTGATTGCGGACAGGCAGACGCGAGTTGAAATGTCCAAAAAGCGCTTGCCCTCCTCGTGCCCGCGCAGCTGGATCAGCTTTTCTAGAATCTCGTTCTCGTACGCGCGCGCGTCTATTGCACCGGATAATAGCATGCCGTTCTTTATCGTAATCCAGGATTCGGGGTCGTTCTCGTCGCCCTTGCGCGCGACCTTGCTCTTGATGCGCAGATTGAGCTCCTTTGGAAGAAGGAGCGAGAAGAGCAGGCGGCCGGAGTAGTTGCCCTTGCGGTCAGACTCGGGAAGCTTCGTGATTCCTGCGATTGCAAGAAGCTGGCATGCCTCGGCGCGCGTGAACTCGGAATCGTTGCGGGTCATGAAATATGCGCCTGAGACGTGATCCTCCTGCGGCTTGATGATTGCGCGCCCGTGGCGCGGGGAAATGATTTGCTTGTGCACCTTCATGAGCATCTCTGCCTCGACCCTAGCCTCCTCGGACTGGATGACGTGCAGGTTCATTTCGTCCCCGTCGTAGTCGGCGTTGTATGGCGGGCAGTCGATCGGGTTGAGGCGCAATGTGCGGCCTGGAAGCACGCGCACGCTGTGGCACATTATAGAAACCCTGTGCAGCGAGGGCTGCCGGTTGAATAGGACGGTGTCGCCGTCAATAAGATGGCGCTCCACGGTGTAGCCGATTGCAAGCGTGTCAAGTATTTCCTGGCGCGACGCCTCGTTCACAAGTATGCGCTTGCCGTCGGGGCGCACAGTGTATTCTGCGCGCGGGTAGTTTTCCGCCAAAATGAATTCCTTGCATTTATCGATATTCCATGCGGTGACCTTTATGGGGACTGTCAGCTCCTCTGCAAAGGCGACAGGCACGCCCACTTCGTCAATTGAGATGTTTGGGTCTGGCGAGATCACCGTGCGTGCGGAGAAATTCACGCGCTTTCCAGACAGGTTGTACCGAAAGCGGCCTTCCTTTCCCTTAAGGCGCTGCGAAAGAGTTTTGAGCGGCCTGCCTGAGCGGTGCCGCGCTGGGGGGATGTTTGAAGTCTCGTTGTTGAAGTAGGTTGTCACGTGGTACTGGACAAGTTCCCAGAGGTCCTCGATGATAAGCTGGGGCGCGCCGGCATTTATGTTTGCCTCAAGCCGCTGGTTGATGCGCATGATGTCCACGAGCTTGTGCGTCAGGTCGTCCTCCGAGCGGTCGCCCGTCTCAAGTGTGATTGAGGGGCGAACAGAAACAGGAGGGACAAGAAGCGCCGTGATGATCATCCATTCGGGCCGCGCATATGTGGGGTCAAGCCCAAGAAGCTTTATGTCGGCATCCGGGATTGCGGCAAGCCAGTCGCGTATTTCGGATGGCAGCATCATGTTCTTGCCGCGGTAGAAAGTGGTGGGCTTGAGGAACTTTACCTCCTCGATTTTCTCCTCGCAGTGCGGGCACTTTGGCACTTTTTTTGCCTTGCGCGCGGCCTTGCTTCCAATCTCAAGGTCGGATTCCTCCTCCATTTGGTCCGCGATGTCCTGTATCTGCTTTTCAGACATGAGAACGCGCTTGCAGCTTGGGCAGGTGGATTTTAGCACGAAGAACACGACTTTTGCAAACTCAGGGTGCACTACGGGGCGCACAAGCTCGATGTGCGCAAAGTGGCCTGGGCAGGAGCGAAGCTTCCCGCCGCATGTCTTGCACTTGAGCCCCGGGTCGATGACGCCCATCCTCGGGTCGACAAGGCCGCCGTCAATCGGGTACGAGTCGTCGTTGTAAGTGTCCGGCACGGTGATTTTCGCAGCAGAGAGCTTGCGTATCATCTCTGGGGAAAATATGGTGAACTTTACCCTGTCAATCATTTTTGATACTAGCATAGTGGCACCCTTTACCTTGCCTTGTCCCGCATGAGCAGGCGCGGGAAAATGTGAAGCGATTTTATCTCGTCAAGCAGCAGCTTGAACGCATAGCTCATCTCAACATAGTGAAGGCTTGTGGAGTCGCAGAGCGGGCAGTATTCCCGGTTTTTTATATGGTCCTTGATTGCGATTGAGCCGCACTTGTCGCACACAAGCTCGTATGTGCGGTCGGATTCCTCAAGCAATCTCTCGCGCAGAAGCATGGATGCGCCGTAACCGATTAGGCAGTCGCGCTCCATCTCCCCGAACCTCAAGCCTCCTTCGCGCGCCCTGCCCTCTGTCGGCTGGTGCGTGAGAAGCTGCACAGGCCCGCGGCTGCGCACGTGCATCTTGTTGGACACGAGGTGGTGAAGGCGCTGGTAATAAGTGACGCCGATGTATATCTTTGACTTGATCTGGACGCCGGTGACGCCATCGTAGAGTATCTCTTCCCCGTACTCCTCAAAGCCGTTCTCCCTTAGCACTGCCTTGAACTCCTCTTCCTTGTCGCCGTGGAATGCCGTGCCGTCAGCGAATTTCCCGGACAAGCACGCGGCCTTTGCGCCAAGGGTCTCAAGGAGGTGCCCCACTGTCATACGGGAGGGGATTGCGTGCGGATTGATTATGATGTCAGGGACAATGCCGTCCTTTGTGAATGGCATGTCCTCCTGGGGGAGAAGCAAGCCAAGCACTCCCTTTTGCCCGTGGCGGGATGCGAACTTGTCGCCCGCCTCCGGGATTTTTATCGAGCGCATGCGGACTTTCACAAGCCGGTTGCCCGAAAGGCTGTCTGTGATCATGACCGAGTCAACTGTGCCTTCCTCGCCGCTCTTCATTGCAAGGGAGTTCTCGCGCTTCTTTTCCTCCATGACGCCAAACACTGACATTTCCTCAAGGAAACGGGGCGGAGATGTTTTTCCGACAAGCACGTCCTTTGTGGAAACGCGGCTCTCAGGAACGATGATGCCGTCCTCGCCAAGGTGGCGGTATGCCTTTTCCTCGCGGTAACCCTGCGTAGTGACTGCTGGAATCTCAAATTTGTCCTTTTGCCCGCCGGGGTAGCGGCGCTCCTCTGCCTCATATGTCTTGTAGAAAACCGAGCGGCCAAGCCCGCGATCCACTGCGCTTCTGTTCATGACAATCGCGTCGCCCATGTTGTATCCCTGCATTGACGTGATTGCGACAACAAAATTCTGGCCTGCGGCGCGCTCTGCGAATTTGAGAATCTTGTAAGGCCGCGTGCGCACAAGGGGCTGCTGCGGGTAATACATTATGTGCCCGCGCGAGTCAGTGCGCAAATTGAAATTCACAGTGTAGGTGCCCAATGACTGCTTTGCCATCGAGCATGCCATTGTGATACGCGGGGATGAGTTGTATTCTGGGTAGGGAAGCACTGACACAGTGACTCCGCAAATTGAGACCGGGTCGATTTCAAGGTGCGTGTGCGCAGGCAGGAGCTCCGGCTCAGTGAGGGCGACATACGCACCCTCCTCTTCCTCTGCATCAAGGTATTCTATTACGCCCAGCTTCACCAGCTTGCTCCAGGAGAGTTCACCGGTCTTTAGCTGCTCGATAAGCGAGGGGATGAGCTTGCTCTTGCCATCCTCCACTACTATATATGGGCGGCGCGCGCGGCCTGAATCGGTGTTGATGTAAACTTCATCAGTGCCACGGTTGTAGTGCACGTTCATCTCGTGCGTTATGGTGCCTGCGCGCCTCTTTTCGCGAAGCTCGCGGGCAAGTGAGGGGCCTGACTCGTGAAATCCGATAAGCCTGCCGTTAAGGAAGACGCTTGTCTTCTGCCCTGGCAGCTTGAGCCTTTTCTTTTTGCGTTTGACAGCCATAATAACAACCTTTAGAGCTTGACATTCATGCGGCCCAGAAGAGATTCAATCGCCTCTTCCGGCTCGCCAGTGGATACTTCGCAGAGAAGCGCCAGGTTTTTCACAAGGGCGCAGCTTGGGCCCTCGGGAGATTCGTTCGGGCAGAGCTTGCCCCAGTGCGTGCCGTGCAAGTCACGTGCCTTGAAGTGCGGGTGCTTGCGTGAAAGCGGGGAAATGATGCGGCGCAGATGAGATGTAGTGGAAAGGAAGCTAGTGCGGTCCAGCAATTGCGACACGCCTGTCTGCCCGGCTATCCAGTTGCCGGTTGCCATCGAGTATCTTATTCTGTCTGAGAGGGCATCTGGGCGCACCAATGTCTGCACTGCCAGGCGCCTGCCTCTTGCATCTGCACGGCCTGCCTGGTATGCAATGTCCTTTATGAGGAACTGGAACGCGTATCGGAAAAGCTCTTCCATGAGAGTGCCTGCAAGCTTGATGCGCTTGTTCGCATAGTGGTCCTTGTCATCCTGCGGTATCTCCTTGTATGCGACCAAGATGGCGCGCTCTGCCATTTTGCAAAGGTAATATGCCTTCTTGAGCCGCTCGCCAGCATCAGTGCCGATGTGCGGCAATAGATATGTGTCCATGAGAACTTCGGCGCGCTTGTTGCGGTAGTCCTCTGCCTGCCCCGGAGCTGCTTTTTTGCCTAGGTAATCAACGGCATCTTTCTGGTTCGAGCTTGTGTCCACTTCTAAGTTGAGCAAAATGTCCGAGATGACGTGCTTGTCATCCCCGAATGCCTTTTGTATGTCGCTCTTGTGCTCAAGGCCAAGCGAGCGGATGACTGACATGAATGAGAGGTCCTTTGGGGATGCGGGGAAAACAACGCGGAGCAATCCTTCGTTTGTGCGCTCGACAGCGGTGCGCGCGCGGAAGCCTGCGCGCGTTGAGAATACTTTTGCAGTGACAAGAGTGTTTTCCTTTTCGCGGCTCACCATTATCCGGTTTGGCGCAAGATCCTCAATGGAAACAAGCACGCGCTCTGAGCCGTTTATGATAAAGTAGCCGCCCGGGTCTGCCTGGTCCTCGCCTGCCGCGATCAGCTCTTCTTCTGACATGTTGTCAAGGTAGCAGAGCTTGGATTTCACCATCACAGGCAATTCGCCTATGAAAACTTCTGAGAAGATTTTCTTTTCAACGCCGTTAAAAACAGGGATGATTTCAAGGAAAACAGGGGCAGCATAAGTCAGGTTGCGCATGCGCGCCTCTGCAGGATGAATGGGCCGCTGCGAGCCGTCAGCCTCAATCACTTTTGGCTTCTCAAGGCGCAGCGCGCCAAAATGAAGCTCAAAGCCCTCGATGGAGGGCTGGATGACGCCGACTCTGTCAATTATGCCCTTCATGCCGAAATCGACAAACTTGTTGTAAGAGTCAAGATGCTGCTTGACAAGGGAATTTTCGCGGAAATAGGCTTCGAGCAATTCCTTTGTCATACATATACACCTTTGCGCAAATGCGCTAGCTCTGGACTACCTGGCGGTAGTGGATGTTCCCATCTTCTGTGTCCTTCCTTGTGATCTTGATGATGTCGCCGTGCTTGGCTTCGAGGTCGCCGATTGCGGCGTCCGTGATTTTTATCCTTGGAAGCTGGTGCATGCTAAGCTTTGACAAAAGTTTTGCCCGCTCGCCCTCGGGCAGCACTTCGTGCCGGGGTACAAGTTCGTGGGCTATAGCCTTGCCTTTCTTCGCATTCAAAGCAACACCGCTAACTAGATAATTAAGGAAGGTTTACGAATTATATATAAAAAGGTTTTTAAACGGATCGTTGAATTGGCAGCAATGCACGAAAAGATGCATAACACAGATTTAAACTATTACTGCATAAATTACAACATGGCAGTTTCTTTGTTTGCTCAGCCCACGACAAAAACGGCTAGGGAAAATCGGCTTAATCTGAGTGCAAGATTCTCGACCTACTTCGAAAACCCTTCCGGCACGCGGGAATTGTACGGCGCGCTTGTTCCAAGCCACCTTGCCAGTTGCGTGATTGACCAGCTGCGGAAAACCCCGCAGCGCAAAAGGGAATCGTTCATGTGGGAAGTGTCCGGCCTCCTTAACCTCAAGCAGGATATTTCGGAGCGCATGCTGCGAAGCATTTTTCAAGCAACCGAATCGCTTTCGCCTGAATACAGGGGAGGCTTCTTGGAAGGCTGCGTGTTTGAAGTACTAAAGTCAAAACCAGATATCGGAGAGATGGAATTTGGCGCCCTGCTTGGCAGGATTAGTCTGTTCCGGGGATTTCAGGAACACGGGTTCCTTCCGCCGGAAATGCTTAGCTTTGTTTCGTGCGGCCGGCTTCGGCACACCTGCCCGGAAACGGCGCAGATGTTTGAAAAGGCTTTTTCCAGAGGCACACTTATCATGGCGCCTGCCCAAGTGGATGGGAAAGCCAAGATCTTGCTGGTGAAAGGCTTCTTCGGCGGCTCATGCTACCATTACGATACCGGCAAGCAACTGGCCTTCGAACCGGATTCGGGAAATTTTTATGCAGTCAAAATACAGGGCGGCACGATTGTCGAAACCGAGAGAAGAGGAGTATTTCTAGTCGGAGTCAGGGACAATTTGCTTGAAGAAATGGCAGACGCAATGCGCAATTCGGCGGGCTTGCCTTCTCTCTAATTTTATATTCTTTCCCGTGTTAAGGGAGTCGTGCGGGGCCAAGCAGCAGTAGAATACATGGTGCTTCTTTCCTCAGTCATCATACTTGCACTAGTTGTGGCTGCGATACTGGGGTACATGCCCGGCATCGGCTCCGAGGCGCGCATAAGCGAGGCTGACACATACTGGCGCTCTGCGCGGCCGTTTGCAATAATGGAGGCAAAGGAAGTGCCTGCAGACAAAAAGCTCATTCTTGTTTTGCAGAACATTGAGGCAAGCGAGCTATTTTTGCAAAAAGGGGAGGTGAGGCTCGGGCAGCAGACATTCTCCACCCTGATTGTTGATAAGGATGAGCAGAAGTTTGAGATAGGGCAGCGGAAAACAATCGAGCTTGGCATCCCGCCAAAGAGCGGGAGCGGATCGCGCACTGAATATTACATTTCATTCGAATACAAATCCCAGGACGGCGTGGTGCAAAAGGAGATTGGCTCAAAAACGCTCATTGTCATATCCCCGCCGCTGAATTGCGGCGCGGATGGGAGCGCGTGCACTTCGTACGGTGATTGCTGCAGCGAGGCATGCCAAACTGGCACATGCTGCTCGGATGGCGGCGCGTGCTCCGATGATTCACAATGCTGCAGCGGGCATTGCACTGATGGATGGTGCTGCCAGCAGGAAGGGCTGTCATGCAGCGGGAACGAGGAATGCTGCGGCGGGACTGCGTGCAACGTTGTGAACAATGTTGGCACTTGCCTTGCGTGCAATGGAGCAGGGTATTATCCTTGCGAATCGGCTGCCGATTGCTGCCCTGCAATGAGCTGCACTGCGCACGATGAGGAGGATGAGGATGGGAACATGGTGCATGTTTCCGGCACGTGCTGCCGGAGCACTGGCGCCCGCTGCCGCCATGATTATGACTGCTGCGGAGGGAGCTTCTGCGATTTGTCGCCTGAGGGCCCGACTTCATTCACATGCCAGCTGTGCAAGACGTCAGGCCCGTGCTCGGGGGACAACGAGTGCTGCGGGGACGGCAGGGGCGGCGGGAATTACTACTGCAACATGGGGAGCGGGCAGTGCGAGGCATGCAAGACAAGCGGCGGCGCATGCACGCTTTCTGACGGCGAAAAATGCTGCGATAATGTTGGCAGGTACACGCCAAGCGACCCGCAGTATTGGCGCCAGCTTGCCTGCATAGGAGACCCAGGAGTGTGCTGCCAGGGAGACGGCTACACGACATGCACGTGCCTTGGGCCAGGATGGACTCATGACCCATATGAACTGGAAGAAAATGACTGCTGCATTGACAGAAACTTCCCTGGCTGCACAACTGATGCCGACTGCTGCTGGAACAACTATTGTGTTAACGGCGTTTGCACAGAGGTATTGGATTACGGCAACACATGCGAGCGGGACAGGCAGTGCTTCCAGAATGCGACAGAGGGGGGAAATGGCAATTATACGTGGTGCCTTGCTGGCCAGTGCTGCATCAATTTCAACATGGGCACGCCGCAATGCACGGACAGCGCCCAGTGCTGCGAAGGCGGCGTGTGCAGGGAGTATGCTGATGGCTCGAAAGTGTGCTGCAAGCCTCTTGGCGCTGCTGCAAACAATGCGCAGGAATGCTGTGTTATTGGGCCTGATGAAATAAGCGTTGAAAACGGGCTGTGCTGCCGTGACTCGGGGGGGCAGTGCGCCGGCGCATCCGAATGCTGCAACCAAATCTGCGAAAATGGAGAATGCTGCAGCCATTTTGGAAGCAGATGCTCGCGTGATGAGGACTGCTGCCAGAGCGGGGCTGCGGGATTCTGTGATTTGCCTGCCGGCGCCTGCGTGCCGAAATTGGGATATGGACAGGCATGCGAGCGCGGGATGCAATGCGCATCAGGCATTTGCAGGGGAGGATATTGCGACAGCGGGTGCCCAAGCGGCATTGCATGCGAGGATGATTCGGAATGCTGCGCAGTGGACGGGCTTGGTGTCCGGGAGATTTGCGATTCGGTGACTAATTTGTGCGGGCTGCCCTCAGGGGCTGGCGAGCCGTGCACGAGGAATGAGGAATGCACGCCAAGGTGGTATCCGTCCCTTTATTGCGATTTGGCGGACCAGACTTGCCAGGAGAGCGGAAGGGTCGGAGATAGGTGCGACCCGGCATATCAGGCAAGCTGCTACAACATGCCTGGGTTGCCAGGATATTATATTTGCAGCAGCGTGACAGACCCGCCAACTTGCCAGCAGTGCACCATTAACGGAGCATGCGAGAGCAATACAGAGTGCTGCAGCGGATATTTCTGCGATTCCTCAACACAGCATTGCACGCAGTGCATTGCAGCAGGGAGCTCATGCCCGGCAGGCACGCAATGCTGCCCTGGCGCAACATGCGATGGGACGATATGCCTCTCCACGTCATCATGCACTATTGATGATAATTGCGCTTCCGGAATGCGCTGCGACCTTGCGACGCATATGTGCTGCGGGATAAATTCCTGCGGGCAGGGGGTGCAATGCTGCGGCACCCAGACATGCAGCCAGCAGAACACATGCTGCTCGGTGAATGCATGCCCGACTGGGAACGGGTGCTGCCCGGGCTTTGCGTGCGATGGCGGCACTTGCTGCTCGCAGCTTGGCACAAGCTGCAGGAGCGTTGAGTGCTGCAGCGGGCAGGGGCTGCAGTGCATTGATGGGCAGTGCCTGACGTGCTCGGACACAAGCTGCGCAAACGGCGTGCCATGTTGCGGGGATTTGGTTTGTGATGAATCAAACCAGCGGTGCGGCATACGCTCTGGCGGCCAGTGCAGTAGTGTTGACGATTATTGCTGGGGCGGCGTGCCATGCAATACTGATTACGGCAGGTGCTGCGTTGGGTTAGGTGGAAGCTGCGCCATGGTTGACTGTTGCAGTGAGGTAGCCCAGTGCAGCGGTGAAAACCCGCCAGTTGAAACGTGCATCCCTAACCCTAACTGAAAAAAATAGTAATATAATACGCCTTGCTGCAAAGCAATTCCGTGAGAGCATGAGAAAGGAATTCGACTTCCTGGGCGCAGTGTCTGTGCCAGCCGATGCTTATTACGGAGTGTTCACGGTGCGCGCGATGAAAAATTTCCAATTGTCAGGCTTGCGCGCAAAGCCTGTTTTCATTCGCGCGCTTGGCATTGTCAAGAAATCGGCGGCAGAGGCAAACAAGGAACTGGGAGCGCTGGATGCGAAAAAGGCAAATGCAATAATTTCCGCAGCGGATGAGGTGATTGCAGGCAAATTGGATGCGCACTTTCCCCTTGATGCATACCATGCAGGCGCAGGAACGCCGTTTAACATGAATGCGAATGAAGTGATTGCGAATAGGGCAATTGAAATGCTCGGCGGGAAGCTTGGAGACTATTCTCTCATTAACCCTAACAATGACGTGAACATGGCGCAGTCGTCCAATGATGTCATTCCGACAACGATTAGGGTTGCGTGTGTATTGGAGAGCAAGAAGCTGCAGGAAGAGTTGAAGATGCTGCAGGCTGCGCTGAATAAAAAAGGCGCCAGCTTTGCAAAAATAATAAAGACAGGAAGGACGCACATGCAGGATGCGGTTCCGATAACGATGCAGCAGGAGTTTGACGCATGGGCAAATGCAATAGAAGGGGATTTGCCTGCATTGCATGCCAGCATTGAAAGATTGCGAATTCTTGGCATTGGAGGGACGGCAATTGGCACAGGGATAAACACGCACCCGAAATTCAGGAAGATGGTAATTGAGAGAATAGCTGCAAATTCCAATGAAAAATTCGTTGCGTGCAAAGACCCAATCGAGCTCACCAATAACATGAATGCATTCCTGGAATTTTCATCCTCAATGCGCAGTGTCGCAGTCACGCTTGCACGAATTGCAAATGACCTCAAGCTTCTTTCTTCCGGCCCAAAAACCGCAATCGGAGAGCTTTATTTGCCGGAAGTGGAGCCTGGCTCGTCAATCATGCCTGGGAAAATAAATCCATCCATTCCGGAAGCAGTTGAGATGGCAGGCTATCAGGTGATTGCGAATGACACGGCTGTCCTGCTTGCGTGCAAAGGCGGGCAGTTGCAATTGAACACGAATACGCCGCTCATTGCACAGAATCTGCTCTTTTCAATTGAATTGCTTTCGAATACGGCAAAAATGTTCAGGGAGATGTGCATTGATGGCATCAGGGCGGATGAGGAGAGGTGCAAGGAATTGCTGTATTCAGGTCTCATTCTTGCAACTGCGCTCAACCCGTATTTCGGCTACCAGAAAATGAGCGAACTGGTGAAGGAAGCATTGGCGCGCAAGATGACAATATACGAAATCATACTTGAAAAGAAGCTTCTTACAAAAAAACAGCTGGATGAATTGCTTTTGCCAGAAAATCTGGTCAAGCCGCAGGAAAAAAAGAAACTTTAGCCCCCTTATACCTCCGTTATCTACTTTTTACAACTCATGGGGTCTTGATTAAAAATCCCATTTGGATTACGTTTTCGGTGATATCATGCCAGAGGCAGACATCTCCGTGCTCCTAAAGGAAAAGAGAATTTTCAAGCCCTCACAAAAGCTCGTATCGGAAAGCAATGTGAAAAAATGGATGGACAAACAAGGCATTCGCTCATACGAGGAACTCATGAAGAAGAGCCAGGACACCGAGTGGTTCTGGGGCGAGGCTGCAAAGGAATTCGTTGAATGGTATTCGCCGCCAAAAAAAGTGCTAGACTGGAAATTGCCGTATTCCAACTGGTTTGTCGGCGCAAAATACAACATCGTGCATGATGCTGTTGACAGGCATGCAAAGAGGCATCCGGACAAGGTCGCGTATTATTTTGAAGGTGAGCCTGGGGACAGGCGCAAGATGACATACAAGGAGCTCTCGGATGAGGTGTGCAGGCTTGCAAACGCGCTAAAGAAGCTGGGCTTGAAGCGCGGGGACAGGGTTTCCATTTATTTGCCAATGATACTTGAGCTTCCGGTTGCGATGCTTGCGTGCGCGAAAATAGGCGTTGCGCACTCGGTAGTTTTCTCGGGATTTTCCTCGCTTGCGCTGGCGGATAGGATAAATGACTGCGGGGCGCGAGTGCTTATCACGTGCGACACGTTCTGGAGGCGTGGAAAGACAGTTGCGCTAAAGGCTGCGGCAGATGAGGCTGCACGCCAGGCGCCATCCATTGAGCATGTCGTTGTTGTCAAGCGCACCGGGGAGAATATTCCTTGGACAAATGGCAGGGACCTCTCTTACCAGGATATTACTGCGAATGAGAGCACTGCATGCGAAACGGAAAAAATGGAAGCGAACGATTTGCTTTACATTCTCTATACGTCCGGCACTACCGGCAAGCCAAAGGGCGTGATGCAGAGGCACGGCGGGTATGCGGTGAATATCGCGCTCACGCTCTCCTGGGTGTTTGACCTAAAGGACAACGACATTTGGTGGGGCGCTGCTGATGCGGGCTGGGTAACAGGGCACAGCTACATTGTGTATGCGCCGCTCATCCTTGGCACCACATCGATAATATACGAGGGTGCGCCAGACTGGCCAGAGGCTGACAGGTGGTGGGATATCATTGAAAATTACAAGGTGACCGTGTTCTACACCTCTCCAACGGCAATACGCATGTTCATGAAACTCGGGACAGAGTGGGTGAAAAAACATGACTTGTCCTCATTGCGGCTGCTTGGCTCCGTGGGCGAGCCCATCAATCCAGAAGCGTGGATTTGGTATCAGCTGAACATTGGAGGGGGCAGATGCCAGATAATGGACACGTGGTGGCAGACCGAGACTGGCGCGTTTGCAATCGCGCCGCTTCCGATATCAGAGCTAAAGCCCGGCTCTGCTGTCCGGCCTCTTCCGGGAATGGCAGCGGACATTTACACTGATGAAGGGAAACGGGCGCCTGCGGAAACCGGCGGAAACCTTGTGCTGCTTTCGCCCTGGCCAGCCATGCTTGGGGGCCTGTACAAGAACCCTGAGAAATATCAGGAGACATACTGGGCAAAATACCCAGGAGTGTATCTCACCGGAGATATCGGGAGAATTGATGCTGACGGGTATTACTGGGTGCAGGGGAGGGCGGATGATGTGCTAAAAGTGTCAGGGCACAGGCTTTCCAACTCTGAGCTTGAGTCAAGCCTTGTGAGCCACATGTCAGTGAGCGAGGCTGCGGTGATTGGAAAGCCCCATGAGCTAAAAGGCGAGAGCATTGTGGCATTCGTGATTCTCAAAAAAGGAATTGAGGTGTCCGAGCCGCTGCGAAAAGAGCTCAGAGAGCATGTTGGAAAAGAGATTGGAAAAATCGCAATGCCCGATGAAGTTTGGTTCGTTGCAGACCTGCCAAAGACGCGCTCGGGAAAAATCATGCGCCGCGTAATTAGGAAGAAAGTGATTGGCGAGCCTGTCGGGGACATATCGACTCTTATGAATCCGGAAGCTGTTGCGGAACTGGACAAGGCAAAGTAGGAAATGGCGGGCTGGGGCGCTTGAACGCGCCTGTTGCATCCCGTTTCGAGGTCGGCAATGCGGGTAAATTGCACTAGGAAATGATGTTAGGATCTGAGCAGTCTTCGTCAGTTAATACATATTATACCTAATTTCAACACATTTATAAACTAAGCGATTCATAATACATTCATGCCTATCGAAGACGAGCTTGCCAGCGCAGGTTTTTCAGCTATGGAAATAGCGCAGCTGGCTAAAGACCCATATACAGTTAGTCATTCTTCGAACAAAACGGGCAATGCTGTTTCAATCTTAGAAAAAATCAAGGCAATATCGGGCGTATACAAAATATCTGAAGCAGAAGTCCGGGGGGCAATCATGGCTCACCCTCGATTCGCAGACTATGATCACGAGCGTGTGCTAAAAGGAATCACGGAAGCATACGGCTGCACAAAAGAGCAGGTTGCAAAGGCAGTGCTGGCTCACCCTCCATT
>JAGVIA010000091.1 GCA_020056305.1 archaeon
GCAAGGGGTCGAAGACTCCGACTGAGGCTTTATTCTCACAAAAGTCGTAAGCAGCTTTCCCTAAGAAGAAGCTTCAGAGGCAATTTGCAACAGGCTCACTCTTGCATATCGTCATCTTTATATTTGGTGCCCTCGTTCCCTTCTCGATGTTTGCCATTTCCGGCTCTGCGCTTTCCCCAGCAATTGCCCTGCGGCGAGAATGGCTGGTTGCAAATGGAATAGGGGGCTACGCATCCTCAACAATAACCGGCTGCAATGTGCGAAAGTACCACGGGCTTCTCATTGCCGCTGGAGATAGCCCACAGGACCGCAAACTACTTCTCTCAAAGCTCGAAGAGTCAGTGGCAATAGGCGGCAAGCGATTTGAGCTTTCCACCAACCATTACCCAAACACCATATTCCCGGAAGGCTACCGCCATCTCAAGGAATTCCGCTTCACCTCGCACCCCGAATTCACATTCGGCCTTGACGGCGCATTCATCACAAAGAGCGTGCGCATGCTAAAGGGAAAGAACGCCACGGTAATCTCATACAAATATTCCGGCAAGGGCGCTGCAGAACTAGAGCTTCGCCCGCTTATCAATTCCCGCGGCATCCACGAAGATTATTCGCAAAAAAAATTCTCAACAGAGGCAGGAAAGCACGGGGTTGAGATAAAAAAGCCGGAGCGCTTTTCCATTTCCTCATCTGACCTTGCGTTCTCCCCTTCCGAAATGACCTATTACAACATGGAATACCCAATCGAGGCGGAGCGGGGCTACCTTCACCGCGAGGACCATTTTTCTCCCGGAATATTCAAGGGAAGCATCACAAATGGCGAAGAGATTCACCTAGCCGCATCAGACTGCGGGCTTTCCGCAACTGACGCGCATTCGGAAATTGAGCGGCAGGCAAGCAGGCAGCAAAAGCTCTCGGACATGTACTTTTCAACAAACTCCATCGAACAGAATGATTTCGGCCGCGACTTGTGCCATGCCGCAGACACTTTCATTGTGGACTGGGATGGCAGGCACTCGATAGTCGCAGGCTACCATTGGTTTGGCGAATGGGGCAGGGATGCCATGATTTCGCTTCCAGGCCTCTGCCTCTCAACAGGCAGGTATGCCCTTGCGCGCGAAATACTGCTGCGCTTCTCATCCACAATCCGCCGCGGTCTTCTCCCCAACTATTTTGACGAGCGCGGAAAGCCGCACTATGATTCTGCCGATGCCGCGCTCTGGTTCCTAAACGCAGTGCACCACTACACTGCACAGACAGGCGATTACGCGTTTGTTCGCGCAAAGCTCTGGCCCAAGATGAAGGAAATAATACACTTTTGCATGCATGGAAACGAAATTCTTTCAATGGACGATGACGCGCTGCTTTTCAACCTTGACCCGCGCTGCACCTGGATGGATGCAAGTGCTGACGGCGGGCCGGTCACCCCCAGAAAGGGCAAGCCGGTTGAGATAAACGCACTCTGGTATTCGGGGCTTGTTCTCATGAGCTCGCTTTCCGAGCGCTTCTCCGAGCCCAAGAACACCAACCTTTACCGTGACACGATTTTCGGGGTAAAAGGCTCTTTCCAGAAATTCTGGAACACGCGCGAGGCATGCCTCTA
This sequence comes from archaeon, assembly GCA_020056305.1. Classification (GTDB taxonomy): domain Archaea; phylum Micrarchaeota; class Micrarchaeia; order Anstonellales; family Anstonellaceae; genus JAGVIA01. The sequence continues at coordinate 1,601 of JAGVIA010000091.1, forward strand.
CGATGTCATTGAGCCAAACGAGCCTTCTGTTCGCCCCAACCAGATATTCGCAGTCGGGCTTCCTTTCTCCCCGCTCTCAGAAGTGCAGCAGCGCCTTGTGCTCACAAAGGTGCGCGACGAGCTTTACACGCCAATCGGGCTTCGCACGCTTGCGCAGCACGACCAGAACTACCATAATTACTACGCCGGAAACGAACGCGCGCGCAACCTCTCATACCACCAGGGCGCAATCTGGCCGTGGCTCCTTGGCGCCTTCTTTGACGCGCACCTGCGCGTCTTCCCGAATTCGGAGGGCACTGTGCTAAAGATGCTCTCTCCTTTCTCCGAGCAGCTCTCGCATGATTGCGTGGGGCATATAGGGGAGCTTTACGAACCTGCCACCCTGGAGTCCCGGGGCGCAATTGCGCAGGCATGGTCTGTCGCAGAGATACTTCGCATTTACACAAAGGCAAAGATAGGCGAGGCGTCATTGTCGAATTTTGGAAAGCATTCGATGCCTGCGGCATCAAGCATATCTGCCGTGCAGTGAATGAAACGGATTAAGCGCAGCACGTTTCGCTCTTTTCCCCGTTCCAGAACCTGCCTGCCATATGCCAAACGCTTTAATAGCACTTCTCTCATATTTTCACCTGCGGGCCCATAACTCAGCTTGGCCAGAGTGTCTGACTTTTATTTCGCTCATCTGCAATCGTGCAGATGTGCATTTTGCAAAGGCAAAATGCATCGGACATCGAGCAAAGCTCGATGCCGATGTCAAGCTGAAATCAGAAAGCCGAGGGTTCAAATTTGGCAGGCATCATGCCTGCACTTGAAAATCCCTCTGGGCCCGTATATTTTTTTTGCAGAAGTGTTCTCATGGAAATAAAGGAAAAATTCCCAGGCGCCTATCTTCTTGACGGCAGGCTTTCCACAAAAAACCTGTCTCCGGGCAAAAAAGTCTATGGCGAGCAGCTCATCAAGACTGATTCCGGCGAATACCGCATCTGGGATTTGCACAGAAGCAAGATTGCAGGCGCAATACGCAACGGCCTTGCGGAATTCCCAATTAAGCCCGGTTGCGCAGTCCTCTACCTTGGCGCGGCATCAGGCACGACCGCATCCCATGTTTCCGACATCGTAGGCGCAGAGGGCGGCGTCTTTTGCGTGGAATTCGCGCAGCGCTCCATGCGCGACCTTATTGCAGTATGCGAATCCCGCTCCAACATGCTCCCGATTTTCGGGGATGCGAGAAAGCCGGACACATACGCAAAGGAAATAGGCGGCACCGTGGACGTCCTGTATGAAGACGTCGCGCAGCCTGACCAGGCGCGCATCCTTGTTGAGAACTCAAAGCTCTTCCTGAAATCCGGCGGGCATGCCATGATTGCAATCAAGTCCCAGAGCATCGACGTCACACTCCCAAAGGAAAAAGTTTTCAAGCAGGTTATTTTAGAGCTTTCACCAGAATTTGAAGTGCTCCAGCAGGTTGCCCTTGAGCCATATGATTTGGAGCATCTGTTTTTGCATTTGAAAAAGAAATAAGAAGAAGAACTCTTGATGGCTGCCCAACATCTTATTCGTGCACCATCCCTGGCAAATTTTTCTTATTCTTCAAAAGAATTTTGTGCACCCCGCTTCCATATTGCATTGCCTTTTTAGGTCTTACACAAGCGATTTCCGGCACACCAAGATTTCTGGCAATTGCGCGCAAAACCGGCTTCTTCTCGCTTCTCTTCCCAGCAAGCTCTGGAATGGGAATTTTCTGCACTTGCGCAAACAACTTTTCATCCGCAAACGGATATGCAAATTTTACGCCGTGATATTTTGCAATCGCATTTGCACCCGCAATGTCCCCCGAGGGCAATTTTCCCATTTCCTCATCCAATATTTTGCGCAAGTCCCTTCCTTCCTCAAGGTATCTGTAATACTTGTCATAGCCGCAGAAAGCCTCTTCCGCACCAGCGCCGGAGAGCAGCACGCCAATGCCATTCTCCTTTGCAATTTTGCAGCACTCATTCACAACTACGAGCAGCTCGCACTTGAGAAAATCGCAAGGATAAATGGAAAAGCATATTTTGTAAGCGTCAATGATTTCCTCGTCGCTCAAAATGCGCTCGAGATAATCAATCCCAATCTCACCGGCAACCCTTTTCGCAAATTTCAAGTCCTCGCAATCTTTTGTTCCAACCCCTATCGCAAGCACTTTTGCTTTTTTTGCAGCAACGGTCGCAAGAAGCGACGAATCCAGCCCGCCGGAAAGCGGAACTGCAATCTTATCTGGCAGATTTTGCAAAATTGATTTTTCAAGCAAGTCAGCCAGTGCAGTAATTTTTTCATCCGATGGCATTCAATCAACTATTTTTCCATTAAAAAGAAAAACGGGCCCGGAGAGATTTGAACTCTCGGCCTTCACCTTTCTCCGGCGCAATTGCCGGGAAAGAGAACCATATTTCCGGAGCGAAAAAACCTGCTCTTATGAGCGGATATTTTTCGCCCACAC